>DATIMB010000149.1:0-2198 GCA_035475875.1 Micrococcaceae bacterium | reverse complement strand
CGGGTGGCCGAGGCCGTGGCCGGCGGCACGACGTACCTGGAAACCAAGACGGGCTACGGCCTGGACGTGCACAACGAGGCCCGCAGCGCCAGGATCGCCGCCGAATACGTGGACCAGGTGACCTACCTGGGTGCCCACCTGGTGCCGGCCGGCGTGGACCCGGAGGACTACGTCCGGCTGGTCTGCGGCCCCATGCTGGACGCCGTCCGCGGCCAGGTGCAGTGGGCGGATGTCTTCTGCGAACGCGGTGCCTTCACCGAGGACCAGTCCCGGCGCGTGCTCCAGGCGTGCCGCGACGCCGGGCTGGGACTGCGCGTGCACGGCAACCAGCTGGGCCCGGGGCCAGGTGTACGGCTGGCGGTGGAACTGGGCGCGGCCAGCGTGGACCACGTGAACTACCTGGACGACGACGACGTTGCTGCCTTGGCGGGGAGCTGGTCCGGCTGGGATCCGGCGACCGGAACCGGGCGCCGCGGGACCGTGGCAACCTGCCTGCCGGCCTGTGATCTGTCCACCCGGCAGCCGCTGGCGCCGGGACGGCGGCTGCTGGACGCGGGAACGCAGATCGCCCTGGCCTCCAACTGCAATCCCGGCACCTCCTACACCTCCTCGATGAACTTCTGCGTCACCACCGCCGTGCTGCAGATGGGCCTGAGCGTGCAGGAGGCCGTGCGGGCCGCAACCTATGGCGGCGCCCTGGCGCTGGGGGTGGAACAGGGGCAGGACCGGGACGGACACCGCGCCGTCGGCTCCATCGCGGTCGGACACCGGGCCGACCTGCACGTCCTGGACGCGCCGAGCGCCACGCACCTGGCCTACCGGCCCGGCATGCCGCTGACCCACGCCGTCTGGCGCCGCGGCCAGCGCGCCATCTGATCACCCCTACTTCAATCTGCCCCGCAGTAAGTGCACCAAAAGCGGTGTTTTGGTGCACTTACTGCGGGGCAGTTGCTGTAATAGGCCGCTGCTTCTAGCGAATACGATTAAAAATGATTGTTTATCCATCTGGAGCGTCACAAACACGCATGGGTTGCTATGCTTTGAGGAGAATCAAAACCCGCGAGCGAGGAGAGCACCGTGACAGATTCCCGATCTCCGAGCCTCGGAGCCTTTATGGATGCCGAGTTGAGCAGCCAGCCGCAGACCTGGGCCCAGGCCATTGTCCAGGCCCGGTCGGAGGACCTGCTGCCTGCGGACGGCCAGCGCGTCGCGGCGATTGGCTGCGGCACCTCCTGGTTCATGGCCCAGTCCTACGCCGCGGCCCGCGAGGCGGCCGGCAAGGGGATCACCGACGCGTTCGCCGCCTCCGAGGCCTCGGTGGTGCTGGACGGCGGACGGAACTATGACGCCATCGTCGCCATTACCCGTTCCGGCACCACCTCGGAGGTGCTGGAGATCCTGGCCCGGCTCAAGGGCACGGTGCACACCGTGGTCCTGGTGGGGGATCTGCAGTCCCCGGTCGTGGCGCTGGCGGACGCCGTCGTCGGCCTTCCGTACGCGGATGAGAAGTCCGTGGTGCAGACCCGCTTCGCCACCACTGCACTGGCGTACCTGCTCACCGGCGTCGGCGTGGACCTGACCCAGGCGCTTGAGGACGTCGCGGCGGCGGTCGACGAACCCGTGGAGCAGGAACTGATCGACGCCGAGCAGTTCACCTTCCTGGGCCGGGGCTGGACCATCGGGCTGGCGCATGAGGCCGGGCTGAAGATGCGCGAGGCGGTGCAGGGCTGGACCGAGTCCTACCCGGCGATGGAATACCGGCACGGTCCCATTTCCATTGCCGCTCCAAACCGGGTGACCTGGCTCTTCGGCGAGGAACCGGAAGGCCTGGCAGCCGAGGTGGCCCGCACCGGAGCCCTCTATCTCCACACCGAAAAGCACCCGCTCGCGGAACTGGCGCGCGTGCACCGGGTCACCCTGGAGCGCGCCCGTGCCCGCGGCATGAACCCGGACGTGCCGCGCAACCTGACCCGTTCGGTGATCCTGGACACCCCACAGGCATGACGGTTTTGTCCGGGGGACCAGGCGTGGCCGGGGAACCGCATCCGGCGGTGCTGGCCTTTGACGTGGGCGGCACGGACACCAAAGCGGGTATCCTGCAGGGTCCCATCGGACCAGGGGAGGTCAAGATCCGTGACCTGCGCCGGGTGCCGACACCCCGCGACGCGTCCCGGCCCGGCGACGCGGTGATCGAGCGG
>DATIMB010000148.1:0-2820 GCA_035475875.1 Micrococcaceae bacterium | reverse complement strand
GGAAATCATGCTCTGAGACTATCCGGTGTTAACGTATTGCTACCTGCACCCGGCCGGAAAGGCATTCATGAATACCCCCTGGGATCGGCTCGATGAGCGGCTGCGTCCTGCCGTTGCGGCCAGCGTTGCCGAATTCGAGCGAATCCGGCCGGTGCTGGAGACCGTCACCCGGGACGTTGAGTCCAAAATCCGGGACATCTTTGCCGATTCGGAAACCCAGCCGCTGTTCGTCACCAGCCGGACCAAGACAGTGGACTCCTTCCGTCAGAAGGCTTCGAGGATGGTCGAAGCCGTGCCAGGAACGCCGCCGGCGTTGCAGTTTCCAGATCCGCTTCGCAACCTGACGGACATGGTGGGCGTGCGGGTGATCACCACACTGCCGGGCGAGAATGCGGTGGCGGCGAACCTGATCAAGCGCCAGCGCAGCATTTTCGACTGCCGCGGCGACCGTGAAAAGGACATCGGCAGCATCGAATCAGGCACCTACGGCTACTCCAGCCGGCACCTGATCCTGCGCACCATCCAGAATGAGGCGGTGCGCGAGTACCAGCGGGCCGTCGATCCTGCAGCCAAACCCAACGGCAGCTACTTCTTCGAGTGCCAGATCCGCACCGTTTTCGCCCACGCCTGGAGCGAGATTGAGCATGACATCCGGTTCAAGGCGCAGGACCGGCGCGCCTGGAGCCCGTACTTCGACCGCCAGTTCACCGCCACCGCGGCCATGCTGGAGACGGTGGAATCAGCCTTTTCCGAACTGCACGAGAGGTACGAGACGGTCACCAGTTTCTGGGACAGCGAGGGCGAGGGTGCCATGCCACTGACCCCCAACCGTGTCAAGGAGGTCTGGCAGACCCTGCTGCCGCACGTGGACCGCAAGTCCGACGACGACTGGGGCTGGGCGGCCGAGCTGCTGGCTGCGCACGGACTGACCCGCACCATCGAACTGGTGGATCTGCTGCAGTCGCAGGTCATCAGTGAGGTGCGCAAGGCGCTGGACCACCGCTATTCACCCGGACCGGACCGGCTGCTGGACGATGTGCTGCTGTGGCGGTTCGGCACCACCCATATTGACCTGACAGCAGAACCGGCGACGGCGGAGAGCAAGCCTCGGCGGGAGAGCCTGCAGCGGCGGTTCCAGCAGATCACCCGTTACCGGGCCGCGCGCCGGCCGACGCCCGAGCACTGAGACGCCTCGACTCCAGACGGACCAGGGAGTACCTTCCAAGGCATGGGCTGGTGGACGGATCGTGTTGTCCCGCGGATGGTCGAGAGGGCCTTGCGCGGCGAGGAGGTCGGACACTATCGCGCCAAGGTCTGCACGGGATTGCATGGCACCGTCGTGGAACTGGGGTTCGGCAGCGGTCTCAACATCGCGCACTATCCTCGGGGCGTTGAGAGGGTACTCGCCATCGAACCGTCGGACACCGGGTGGGAACTCTCGTCAGAGCGGCGGACCGCCTCTCCCGTTCCCATCGAACGATGTGGGCTGGACGCCCAGCACCTGGGTTTTGACGACGGGAGCGTCGACGTCGTGCTCTCCACCTTCACGCTGTGCACCATCCCGGACCCAGGCGCCGCCGTCGCGGAAGTGCGGCGCGTCCTCCGGCACGGCGGGACCTTCCACTTCCTGGAACACGGCCTCTCCCCCGAGCCTCGCGTCGCCGCCTGGCAGAGCGTCATGAGTCCCGTGAACACTGCCCTCGCCGGCGGATGCCACCTCGACCGGCGGATCGATCGCCTCATGACGGATGGGGGTCTGTTGCTGGAGAATCTCGACGCCGGGTACCTCGCACTGCCGGCCCCACGATCCCAGCGCTATGGCTTTGTGGGCCGCGCGGCGAAAGGCGACTGAGCCGGCCACGACCATGGTCATGCATCCCGTGGAGGTCCTCCATCGTTTCCAGGACTTCGTCCACCCTCTGGCTACGCAATTAAGGAGACTGAGGCTGGCCGGTTTCGGGCACTAATCGGTTTCGGGGCGCCGCCCATCGTCGTCGTCATCGGCTCCTGGAGCCGGAATGCCCTGGCTGCCTGGAGTCTGCTCCGGCTCCAGCGACGGATTCCACAGCGGATCCGCCTTGGGGTCATTGAACATGCCCTTTCCGGTGCTCGGTGCCTTGTCCGTATCGACGTGGGCCAGCGGATTGTCCGACTGTTCCTCATCATCGGTTTCGGCATCCGGCCCGTCCTGGCCGCCGGCGTTTTCCGCCTCCGGACCCACGCCCGAATCCTCGTCCTTGCCCGGGACCCCGGCGGCCCCATCCTCACTCGCCATCGGCTTCCTGCCTTCCTGCACGGCCCTGCACGGCGCTTATTCCGTCAACGTACCAGCGCACGGGACGCGATGGAACAGGAAGCCCAAGGGCCATTTCGGCCCTCGCCACGAACGGGCGGCCGGGAATAGTCTGGCCCCATGAGCGATCAGAGCAGTCAGCCCTCGAATCACAGCGCACAGGACGAAAGCGCTCCCCAGCCCGTGCCCGAAACCGGCCAGGACGCCGCCCAACCCGCACCGGAAACCCGCCAGGACGCCGCCCAACCCGCACCGGAAATCCCGCCGGAAGTAGCCCAGCGGGGTGGCCGAAGCGCCGAATGGCAGGGCTCCGCCGCTCCGGCTGACAGCGGTCAGCGCTTCGCCGAGGCCGTGGACCGGAAACTGGATGCAGCTGAATCCGCCGATGGCACCGCGCAGCACGGCACCTCCGAGGACAGGACGTCCGAGGACGCCCCGGCTTCATCCCCCGAAGAAGACGAAAGCAGCATTGCCCGGCCCGAACCCAGCTGAGGTCTACGGACCAGGCATGTCCGCCGCCGCATCCC
>DATIMB010000147.1:0-8783 GCA_035475875.1 Micrococcaceae bacterium | reverse complement strand
ACGGAATTTCGTTGCCGCCGTCCGGACGGCTCGGCGCCGGGACGTTCGGGGCAGTCTGGTCATCAACAGCCCGGACCGAGATCAGCGGCTTGCCCACGTCCATGGTCTGCCCCGCCTCGCCGTGCAGCCGTGCCACCACACCGGCGTACGGCGAGGGGACCTCCACCACGGACTTGGCCGTTTCCACCTCGGCGATCGGCTGGTCCACGCGGACGTCGTCGCCCACCTTCACCAGCCAGTTCACCAGCTCGGCCTCGGTCAGGCCCTCGCCCAGATCGGGCAGGTTGAATACCTGCAGGCTCATTGGTCCTCCCACTGCAACTCGTCGACGACGTCCAGGATCCGGTCCACGCTGGGAAGGAAATGGTGTTCCAGTTTCGGTGCCGGGTACGGGATATCGAAGCCGGTCACCCGGCGCACCGGGGCGGCGAGTGAATGGAAGCAGCGCTCCTGGACGCGGGCCACAATCTCCGCCGCTACCGAGGCAAAGCCGGGAGCCTCGGCAATGACGATGGCCCGTCCGGTCCTGCGCACCGCGGCGGTGACGGTCTCGTCGTCGAACGGGACCAGCGACCGCACGTCGATGACCTGTAGCGAGCGGCCCTCGGCCGCAGCGACCTCGGCGGCGGCCAGCGCCGTCGGCACGGAGGGACCGTAGGCAATCAGCGTGGCATCCGTCCCCTCCCGGGCAACCACTGCCTTGCCAATCGAACTGAGGGGAGCGCCGTCGTCGTCCGCCGCCTGCTCATAGGGTGCCCGCAGCGCGTCCAGATCCACCGTGTCCTTGGAGAAATACAGCTTCTTCGGCTCCAGGAACACCACCGGGTCCGGGGAATTGATTGCATCGCGCAGCATCGTGTAGGCGTCCGCCACGGTGGAAGGCGCCAGCACCGTCAGGCCCGGCGTGTGCGCGTAGTATGCCTCCGAGGAATCGCAGTGGTGCTCCACCCCGCCGATCCCGCCGGCGTAGGGGATCCGGATGACCATGGGCAGCCTGATCTTGCCCTTGGTCCGGTTGGGCATCTTGGCCACATGGCTGACCACCTGCTCAAAGGCCGGGTAGGCGAAGGCGTCAAACTGCATCTCCACCACCGGTTTCATGCCGTTCATCGCCATCCCCACCGCCATGCCCATGATGCCGGATTCCGCCAGTGGAGTGTCGAAGCAGCGTTCCTCGCCGAAGGTGCTGGTCAGGCCGTCGGTAATGCGGAAGACGCCGCCCAGCGTTCCCACATCCTCGCCGAAGACGACGACGGACGGGTCGGCGGCGAGCGCGTCCGCCATGGCCAGGGTCAGTGCCTTGGCGAAGGTCAGGGTCTGGACGCCCGTGACCGGTTCCAAGACCCGTGCTTGGGCGGGCGACCCCAGCCTGTCACCGGAGGCCGGCGTAGCCGAAGGCTGTGAACGGACTGCCGCCGGTGCCTGGGCGGACGCAGCAGAGGCGGACTTGTGCGAAACGGTGGTCATAGCGTGGCTCCTTCACGGCTGAGTTCCTCGCGCAGCATTTCCGCCTGCTCGCGCAGCTGGGGTGTGGGCTGGGTGTAGACAAACCGGAAGAGGTCCTGCGGGTCCACGTCAACCTCGGTGTTCAGTCCGTCGCGCAGCACCGTCGCCACCCTCTCGGCCTCCGCCGCGATCTCCTCCTCCACAGCCGCGGTCAGCACCCCGGCAGAGGCCAGATATGCCTTCATCCGCAGCAGCGGATCCCGTGGCACCCATTGCCGGACCTCCTCGTCCGAGCGGTAGCGGCTGGCGTCGTCGGCATTGGTATGCGACTGCATCCGGTACGTGTGCGCCTCGACCAGGGACGGCCCGCCGCCGTTCCGCGCCCGGTGCACCGCATGTCCCAGCACGGAAAGCAGCGCGGCCAGGTCATTGCCGTCTACGCGCTCCCCCGGCATGCCGTAGCCGATCGCCTTGTGCGCCAGCGACGGCGCCACGCTCTGGTGGATCAGCGGCACGGAAATGGCGTACTGGTTGTTCTGCACCAGGAAGACCACCGGCACGTGGAAGACGGCGGCAAAGTTCAGAGCCTCGTGGAAATCGCCCTCGCTGGTGGCACCGTCGCCACACAGGGCGACGACGACGGTGTCCTCACCTTTGAGTTTCGCGGCGTGGGCCACGCCGACGGCGTGCAGCAGCTGGGTGGCCAGCGGCGTGGACTGGGTGGCGACATTGTGCTCGTAGGGGTCGTAGCCGCTGTGCCAGGAGCCGCGCAGCAGTTCCATCACCTCCACCGGGTGCACGCCGCGGGCCATCACCGCAACGGTGTCCCGATAGGTAGGGAAGAGCCAGTCCCGTGGTTCAAGGCAGAGGGCCGCGGCAACCTGGCAGGCCTCCTGGCCGTGGGAGGAGGGATAGACGGCCATTCGGCCCTGCCGCACCAGCGCGGAGGCCTGGTCATTGACCCGTCGGCCCACCACCAGCTGCTGGTAGCCGCGCAGCAGTTCTGCGGTTTCCGGCAGCTCATAGGCCTCTTTGTAGGCGGCTTCCGGCGCCAATGTACCGTCCGCCTCGATCAGCCGGACCGGCTGGGAGGACGGCAGCATGAAGTCCTCCGGCCGGATAGAGCCCTCGGTGTGCTCGCTCACGCTGGCACCCTCCTTTGGTCTGAAACTGCGTCCGCGACAGGGCCGGGACGCAGCAGCAAAGATGTTCTGTGTCTTCAGTATGGAATCGGCTTCCTATTCGTATCCACTCAGGTATTGAACTCTGGAAAACAGCAAACGAATATCCTAAACTGGGAGACAAACAGCAACTGTGAGCTGGATTACCAGGAATTGTGTTGGAACCGGCCACATCGAAAATCAGCCCAGTCGAACCCGAGGTGGACAAGCATGCCTGATCACAACGCAGCACCCCTGGACGACGTGGACCAGCGGATCATTGCCGAACTCACCCGGGACGGCCGCATGTCCGTCACGGCGGTGGCGGAAAACGTCCACATCTCCCGGGCGCACGCCTATTCGCGCATTGCCCGGCTCACCGGCGAGGGCATCCTGACCAAGTTCACCGCTCTGGTGGATCCCATCAAGGCCGGGCTCAAGTCCTCCGCCTACGTCACCCTGAAGGTGCGCCAGCACTCCTGGCGTGAGCTGCGCGAGCAGCTCCGGGCGATCCCCGAGGTCCACCACATCGCCCTGGTGGGCGGGGACTTCGACGTGATCCTGCTGGTCCGTGCCGTGGACAACGTGGACCTGCGCCGGGTCATCTTCGACCAGCTGCAGTCCATGCCCGGCGTCCTGGATACCCAGACGTTCCTGGTCTTCGAGGACATGGACGCCCGCTGAGCGGCCACATATGCTCCTCTAATGGACATCATCCTGGTTCCCGGGTTCTGGTTGGACGCCTCCTCATGGTCAGAGGTGACCCCAGCCCTGGCGGCAGCTGGGCATCGCGTGCACCCGCTGACGCTGCCCGGGCTCGAATCGGCGGACGCTTCCCGTGCCGGAATCGGGCTGCGCGACCACATCGAAGCCGTCGTATCGGCCATTGACGCCCTGGACACTCCGGTGGCGCTGGTGGGACATTCCGGCGGCGGGGCCATCATCCACGGCGCCGTCGACCAGCGCCCGGACCGCGTGCTCCGGGCGGTGTATGTGGACAGCGGTCCGCTCGGTGAGGGTGGCGTCATCAATGACGAGCTGCCGGCCGAGGGCGATGAGATACCTCTACCTCCCTGGGACGGTTTCGAGGAGGCGGATCTGGTCGATCTGGATGACGGGCTGCGCGAGGCGTTCCGGGCCCGCGCCGTCCCGCAACCAAAGGGCGTGGCCTATGACCAGCAGCACCTGTATGACGAGCGCCGCTACGACGTGCCGGCCACGGTCATTGCCTGCGAGTTCCCGTCCGCCCAGCTGCGGGAGTGGGTCAGCGGCGGCCATCCCTTCGTCGCCGAGCTGGCCCGGATCCGCGACGTTGAGTACGTAGACCTGCCCACCGGGCACTGGCCCCAGTTCACCAAACCGGCCGAACTCGGCGACGCTATCCTGGCCGCCGTGGAACGCCGTTCCTGACTCCGCGGGACCTCAGACGGGTCGGCCGCCGAAGACCGGCTTGCGCTTCTGCTGGAAGGCCGCGAATCCCTCCGCGTAGTCCTCACTGCGGCACAGCTGCGCCTGCGCCTGGTTTTCCTGTTCGACGGCGGCCCAGAGTCCCAGCCGCCGGTCGCGGATGGCTGCCACCAGGTTCTTGCTGGCCAGGAAGGCCGCGGTGGCGCCTTGGGCAACACGGGCGGCGGTTTCGCGGGTCTTCTCCAGCAGTTCCTCCGCCGGCATCGAACGGCTGAACAGTCCGGAGGCCACCGCTTCGGCCCCGCTCATCAGCTCCGCGGTGTAAATCAGGTCAAGGGTGCGGTGCATGCCCAGCCGCTCGGCGAACAGCCAATGCCCGCCGGAATCCAGCGTGGCACCGAGGTTGGCGAACGGGGATCCGATCTTGGCGGAGTCCGCCACGTAGACGACGTCGGTGGCCACCAGCAGGCCCAGTCCAACACCCAGGCAGGCGCCCTGTGCGGCGGCGAACGTCGGTGCGGGAAACGCGCTCATCTTCTGCAGCAGCGGTGTCACCAGACCGTCCAGGTAAGCCAGCGCGTCGTCGTCCTCCGGAGCCACACCGGAGATGTCCCGGCCCGCGCAGAAGGCCCGGCCCTCGCCGCGCAGCAGCAGCGCCCGGACCGAACCGTCCGCGGTGGCGGCAGCGGCGTCGTCGTACGCCTGCCCCAACTCTGCCAGGGCCGCCTCGTCCAGGGCATTGAGCTTGGCCGGGGCGTTGAGGACAATCTCGGCGACGTTGTCCGTGATGGTCAGGTCGATCATGCGGCTCCTTAGACGTCGTAGTCCACGCTGACGGCGGCACTGGTCGGGTGGGCCTGGCAGGTGAGCACGTAGCCCTTTTCCAGCTCCTCCGGCTCCAGCGCGTAATTCTCCGCCATGTCCACCGTTCCGGACACCAACTTGGCACGGCAGGTACCGCAGACGCCACCGGCGCAGGCAAACGGCACGTCCGGGCGGACGCGCAGGGCGGCGTTGAGGATTGATTCACGGGCATGCGTGGGGCTGGCGACCTCGCCCTGCAGGCCGTCCAGCTTGAAGGTGATCTGATACGCCTCATCCCCGGCGGACGCGGTGTCCGGGATGGCGCGGCCGGCCTGTCCCTCCGGGCGGTCCGGGCTGCCGGTGCTGAAGAGCTCAAAGCGGATCTTGGCGGCATCCACGCCGCGTTCGGCCAAGGCATCGCGGCAGAGCTGGACCAGCTCGAACGGCCCGCAGAGGAACCACTCGTCGATGTCCTCCGCATGGATAGCGGAGGACAGCAGAGTCCGCAGCTTCTCAGCGTCGATCCGGCCGGTCATCAGCGGGGCTATCCGCTGCTCGCGGGAGAGCACATGGTGCAGGGCCAGCCGGGCAGGGTACTTGTCCTTCAGGTCCGCAAGCTCCTCCAGGAACATCACGTCCATAGCCGCCTTGTTGGCATAGATCAGGTCGAACCGGGTGTCCGGGTTGGCTGCCAGCAGGGTGCGGACAATGGCGATGACCGGCGTGATGCCGGACCCGGCGGCGATCGCGACGAAGTTTCCCGCCGCGCCGGCCAACTCCTCCGGATGGTTCATGCTGTTCATCACGTTTCGCTGGCGCCCGTGCCTGGAGATGAACGCGCCCTCCGGGCTCATCACCTCCAGCACGTCGCCAGCCTTCAGTTCCGCGTTCGCCCAGGTGGAGAAGAGCCCGCCCAGGTCGCGCTTGATGGCGACCCTGATTTCGCTGGAGCCGTCCGGGAACTGCACCGGTTCGGCGCAGATGGAGTAGCTGCGCCTGATCTGCTGTTCCTTGCCGTTCCCATCCGGGAGCGTGGTGCGCAGCGCAACGTACTGTCCTGGAAGATAGTCGAACTGGCCGGCCAGCTCCACCGGCACCGCGAAGGTGGCTTCGATGGCGTCCTCGGTCAGCCGTCGGACGCCGGAGACAGTCAGCGGATGGAAGGACGCCCGGCGGCGGGACGCGGTCTGTGTGGCGGCCTCAGTCGCGGAGGGTTCGCTCACCGAGGGTTCGGACACGGTCATTTAGAGCACCTTGAAATAGTCGAAGGGTTCCTTGCAGTCCTGGCACACGTACAGCGCCTTGCAGGAGGTGGAACCAAAGCGGGTGAGTTCCTTGGTGTTGAGGGAGGAACACTGCGGGCATTTGACCATCAGGGATAGCCGGACAGGACCGCTGTGGCCGCCTGCGGCCGAGCGTCCGGTGGGCGGTGCGATGCCGTATTCGGCCAGCTTGGTCTTGCCGGCGTCGGTCATCCAGTCCGTTGTCCAGGCTGGCGAAAGGACCAGCCGGACCGTGACCTTCGGATAGCCGGCCTGTTTGAAAACCGTGACGAGGTCGTCCTTGATGGCGTCCATGGCGGGGCAGCCCGAGTAGGTCGGGGTGATGGTGACCTCGACGGCGGGCCTATTGCCTCCGTCGTCGGGCCCGTGTGAGGTATCGCCGCCCGCGCTGGGCCCGGAGCCGCCGTCGTCGAACAGCCTGACGTCGTCGGACAGCCGGACGCTGCGCAGGATGCCCAGATCCTCCACCGTCAGCACTGGGATCTCCGGGTCGCAGACCGTGGCCGCGATGGCCCAGGCCTGCTCTTCGGCCGTCCGGTCCGCCTCCAGTTGCTGGTCCGTCATCATCACCAGGTCGCCCCGGGATGTTCGCGGGCCAGTACCTGCATCTCGGCCAGCAGATAGCCAAGGTGCTCCGAATGCCGGCCGCGGCGGCCGCCTCCGGGGGCACCGGGCACCTGCGGGACCTCGAGTTCCGCCTCGGCCAGCACCTCCGAGGTCAGCCGGTCGAAGTCCGGACGCAGGGAGGAAGGCACGACGGCGGCGTCCCCGAGCCGGGCGGTCAGCTCGTCATCCTCGAAGAGCTCCTCAACGTAGGGCCAGACCAGTTTCAGGCCCGCGATCATACGGCGGCGGGACTCCTCGGTGCCCTGGGCCAGGCGCAGCACCCACTGGGCGCTGTGGTCCCGGTGGTAGTCCACCTCCTTGACCGCCTTCGCGGCGATCGCGGCCAGTGTGGCGTCGGCGGATCCGGCCAGCCGGCGGTACAGCTCGAACTGGTAGTAGGACACGATGAACTGCCGGGCGATGGTGACGGCAAAATCACCGTTGGGCTGTTCGAAGAGGTGGGCCGAGCGGAATTCCGGTTCGCGGCGGAAGTAGGCCAAGTCGTCCTCGGTCTTGCCCCAGGCCGCGCCGGCGTAGGTCAGGAAGGAGCGGGCGTGGCCCAGCTGGTCCAGTGCGATGTTGCCCAGCGCCACGTCCTCTTCGAGCTCGGGGGCGCGGGAGATCCAGTGCCCCAGCCGCTGGGCCAGGATCAGAGCGTCATCGCCCAGGCGCAGCGCGTATTCGGCCACATCTTCGGACGGTCTGGCGGTGCCGCGCTGGACGTCCAGGGCGATGTCCTCCGGGCGCAGGGCATTTCCCGGGGTGATGCGGGTGGCGCTTGCGGCGCCGTCGCCGCTCCCGAAACCCTGCACGCCACCGGGGACGGAGCCGTGACCTTCGATGCCGGTGTCGGTTGGGTGCGTCACAGGTGCTTCACGCCTTCGCTTTTGACGTAGTAGGTTGCGTGCCGGTAGTCCTTGCCCTGCGGGGATTCAAAGAACGAGCCCTTGGCGTCCGGGTCGCTGGCGGCGATGGCGTCCGCGGGGACCACCCAGATGGACACGCCTTCGTTGCGCCGGGTGTACAGATCCCGAGCGTTCCGCAGTGCCATGGCGGCGTCCGGGGCGTGCAGGGATCCGGCGTGGACGTGCGACAGTCCGCGGCTGGACCGGACGAAAACCTCCCACAGCGGCCAGCCCGCCGTCGTATGCTCGGAGGCTTTGTCGGTCGAGACCGCCGAGGTAGCAGATTTGATGTCTACAGGCTGGTTCCGTGCGTCAGTGTCGTTCACGCGGCAGCCTCCTTCCGTGCCATCTTGTTTGCGTAGGCGGCCGCCGCTTCGCGGACCCAGGCGCCGTTTTCGTGTGCCTCGCGCCGGCGTTCCATCCGCTGCGCATTGCAGGGGCCGCGTCCGGCCAGCACTTCCCTGAACTCGTTCCAGTCCAGCGGGCCGTGCTCCCACTTTTTGGTCTCCTCGTTGAAGCGCACGTCCGGGTCCGGCAGGGTCAGGCCCAGCACCTTGACCTGCTCCACCATCATGCCCACGAAGCGGGAACGGAGCTCGTCGTTGCTGAACCGCTTGATGTTCCAGGCCATCGACTGGCGGGAGTTGGGCGAATCGTCATCCGGCGGGCCGAACATCATCAGTGACGGGGCATACCAGCGATTCACCGCGTCCTGGGCCATCTGCTTCTGGGCGGCGGTGCCGTTGGACAGTTCCAGCAGGATCTCGAAGCCCTGCCGCTGGTGGAAGGACTCCTCCTTGCAGATGCGCACCATCGCACGTCCGTAAGGTCCATAGGAGGCACGGCACAGCGGGACCTGGTTGCAGATCGCCGCTCCGTCCACCAGCCAGCCGATGGCACCCATGTCAGCCCAGGAGACGGCCGGGTAGTTGAAGATGCTGGAGTAGCGGGCCTTGCCGGCGATCAGCTGGTCCATCATCTGGTCCCGGCCGGTACCGAGGGTCTCTGCTGCGGAGTAGAGGTAGAGCCCGTGGCCGGCCTCGTCCTGGACCTTGGCCATCAGGATGGCCTTGCGCTTCAGGCTTGGGGCACGGGTAATCCAGTTGGCTTCCGGCTGCATCCCGATGATTTCGGAGTGGGCATGCTGGGAGATCTGGCGCACCAGCGTCTTC
>DATIMB010000146.1:0-2106 GCA_035475875.1 Micrococcaceae bacterium | reverse complement strand
GACGCTCAAATAGACCGTCACCTCACAGCACCTGGCAACACCATCAGCCGTGCCGAGAGCATCCTTTCGGAGCTGGACGAATACCCGCTGGAGGCCGCGCTGCAGCTGGCCGAGGAGCGCGGCGGGAAAGCCGCGGGGAATCAGGTCACCGCCGTCACGATGGGTCCGGCCGGCGCAGTCGCCGCCGTGAAAAAGGCCCTGCAGATCGGCGCCTATGAGGGTGTGCACCTCAGCGACGAGGCATTGGCCGGCTCGGACGCGGCAGCCACCTCGCTGGCCCTGGCGGCGCTGATCCGCCATCTCGGGCCGGTGGATCTGGTGCTCACCGGGATGTCCTCCACCGACGGGGAGACCTCGCTGGTGCCGGCGCAGCTGGCTGCCCGGCTTGAGCTGCCGCAGGTCACCTTCGCGGCAACGCTGGAGATCACCTCCGACGGCGGCGCCGGCGGCGGGCAAAAGGTGGCGGCCCGGCGCGACGGCGATACCTACGCCGAAACGGTGGAAGCGGTGCTGCCCGCGGTGGTGTCGGTGACGGACCAGATCAACGAGCCGCGCTACCCGAATTTCAAGGGCATCATGGCGGCGAAAAAGAAGACCGTCACCACGTTGAGCCTGGCCGACATCGGCGTCGACCCGGCCCAGGTGGGCAGCGCCGGTTCCTGGACCGCCGTCGAGTCCGCCGAGCCCCGGCCGGCCAGGACAGCCGGCACCATCATTACCGACGACGGCGGCGCCGGCGTTGCCCTGGTCGATTTCCTTGCCGCCCACAAGCTGCTCTAGCCCGGAGGATCCGTTATGACCACCGTTCTCGTTTTTGTCGACCGGACCTCTCCGGATGAGGCACACGGCGATGCCCTGCCCAAGTCCACACAGGAGCTGCTCACGCTGGCCCGCGCGGCCGGGGACCCCGCCGTCGTCGTGGCAGGCCCGCTCAGCGGCCCCCTGAAGGAGGCCCTGGGGGCCCACGGGGTAGCCCGGATCTACCAGTCGGAGCAGGCCGAACTGGCCGACTACCTGGTGGCGCCCAAGGCGGACCTCCTGGCACAGGTGGCCAGGGAGGCTTCGGCTGCCGTGGTGCTGCTGGGAAACACCCCGGAGGCGAAGGAAATCGCTGCGCGGGCCGGGATCCTGCTGTCCGCTGGCGTGGTCTCCGACGCCGTCGGGCTGGAGTCGGGTCCGGAGGGCGGCCTGCTTGCGGATAAGTCGGTGCTGGCCGGTTCCTACCTGGTCAAGGCGAGGGCGACGACGGCGACGGCCATCTTCACGGTTAAGCCCAACACCGTGGAACCGGAGGAAGCCGTGCAGGCATCTTCCCCCGAGGTGCAGGTTGTGGAGGTCGCCTTTGGCCCCGCCAGCCTGGGCGCGCGCATCGTGGAACGGACGGTGAAGCCGGTCAGCGGTCGGCCGGACCTGACCGAGGCCCGGATTGTGGTGGCCGGCGGACGTGGGGTCGACGGCGACTTCGGCCCGATCGAGGAGCTGGCAGATGCCCTGGGCGGCGCCGTTGGTGCCTCCCGCGCCGCCACGGATGCTGGCTGGATCGAACACTCGGCGCAGATCGGCCAGACCGGCCACACGGTGTCCCCGCAGCTGTACATTTCCGCCGGTATCTCCGGGGCCATCCAGCAGAAGGCGGGCATGCAGACGGCCAAGGTGATCGTGGCGGTGAACAAGGACGCAGAGTCGCCGGTGTTCGAGATCGCCGACTTCGGCGTGGTGGGGGACCTGTTCAAGGTCCTGCCGCAGGCCGCCGCGGAGATCAAGCGCCGCCGGGGCTAATTGACCTAGGTGAGGCTTTTCGCGGCGTAAACCTTCATGGCCGCCAGCATGTACGCCACCGGAACACCTGCCTTCTCGTAGTTGGCGGCGAAGCGCGAATCGTCGACGTACATCTGCCCGAGCCCCACATAACGCTCGGCATCGGGGGTCCAATGGAAGCTGACCCACGCATAGTGGCGGCCGACTGCGGCCTGGACCGCGCCGTCGTCGGCCGCCAACCCGGCGTTGAAGCAGGGGGCCAGCTCCGCGTTGATGGCCGCCGCTTCATCTGACATCGCCTGCTTCTGCTCCTTGGTCAGCGCGGCGTACTTGGCGTTACTGTGGCCC
>DATIMB010000145.1:0-4054 GCA_035475875.1 Micrococcaceae bacterium | reverse complement strand
CGGTGCGCGCCGACGCAGAACGGGCAGGAATTCCACTGCGCCACCATCGCCGCCATCAGCTCCCGTTCACTGACCGACCACTCGCTCGGACCTCTCATGGCGTGCTGCGTCCACGCGTTCAGCTCCGGTCCCGCGAAATCGCGGTGATAGAAAGCCACCCGCGCGGCGTCCGGGAACCGCGTTCGGGACAGGACGGACACAAGCTTGAACAGCATTCGGCTGCTCAATCGGTCCCCGCGATCGATCTCAGGCAGGCGCATCATCGAGCCCTTGAATGGCCTGGAAAGCTGCATCCCACCTGGTGAGTCCCGCACCCACGCTGGCAGCCAGAATGATCTCGAAGGCAGCCTTATCGCTGCCCGCGACGCCACGGACGGCCGCTACCTGACCGTCCGTAACACGGTAGGAGGCCTCCCCTATCTGGCGGGCCAAGCTATCGTAGGGCTCATCAAGGGGAAGAGGCTCTCCCGCGGCGCGCGCCATCGCGCCGACGCGCAGCCGCCGGTCCGTTATCCCGGATGCGGCGATCTTCTGGCCCAGCAACTCGCGCCTGCCTTGGTAACCCAGGTCGCTACTACCCACCCGACAAGGTTAAATCCCGCGCGCCAGGCTTTCCAAGGGATCTAGTGCACCACCTTGAGTCCGACGACGCAGGCCACAATCCCCAACAGCAGCACAATCTTCAGCACCGAGGCGGACTCCGTGCCCGTCAGCATGGCGTAAGCCACCGTGATGACCGCGCCGATGCCGACCCACACAGCGTAGGACGTTCCCACCGGCAGGGTGCGCATTGCCCAGGCGAGTCCGAGCATGCTCGCGGCCAGGCCCAGGCCGAACACCACGGTTGGCCAGAGCCTGCTGAATCCTTCAGACTTGCCCAGCGCGGTTGCCCACACCGCCTCAAGCACACCGGAAATGACCAAAACGAACCACGACATGACAATTCTCCTCACGCCGTCTTGTCGCTGACCGGGTACGGCGCACCTCGTCCGGGTGCCGGGTGGCCAATCCAGTGTGGCATATGCCGCGTTCGGCAGCCCTTTAAGCCCGTGGATGAACCCTTGGTTTGCCTTGCCGCGGAGATTAGGGTTGGTTGTAGCGGAGCGAACTGGCTCCAGATAGTGAAGGGAGGTGCCCGTGTCTGTATTTGACGAAATCAAGGGCAAGGCCGCGGATCTAATGCATGGCAACGAAGATGCGGTCCGGAACGGCATCGAGAAGGCTGGCGATTTCATCGACAGCAAGACCGGTGATAAGTACAAGGACCACATCGACGGAATCCAGAAGTCTGCGGAAGACTTCGCAACACGTCCGAGTGGCAAACACTCGGATGCATCCGAAGACCTTCGGGCGGACGGCCAACGGTCCGCGGACGAGCGGGCCTAACCGCTCCCTTCGCCCGAGCATTGAGTCAAAGGGGCGCCGGTCCTGCCGAGAGGCAGCACCGGCGCCTTTGGCGTTTAACCGGGCGTGCGGTAGAACGGAAGGCGTGCCACAGCCTCCCGAGCCTTCCCACCATGTCTGGCGCCCCGTCGTCGCCGGAGTCGTCACGGCCCTCGTGGGCTTCACCTCCTCCTTCGCCGTCGTACTGGCAGGCCTGCGCGCCGTGGGTGCCACGGACGCCCAGGCTGCCTCCGGGCTGCTGGCCCTGACCGTCACCTTCGCGCTCGGTGCCCTGCTGCTGTCCTGGCGCAGCCGGCTGCCGGTCACGCTCGCCTGGTCCACTCCCGGGGCGGCCCTGCTCGTCAGCACCGGAGCGGTCGACGGCGGCTGGCCTGCCGCCGTCGGCGCTTTCCTGGCCGTCGGGGTACTTGTCCTGCTGACCGGACTGATTCCGGCACTCGGGTCGCTGATTGGGCGGATCCCGGTACCGCTGGCGCAGGCCATGCTGGCCGGTGTGCTGCTGGAGCTGTGCCTGGCGCCGTTCAAATCCCTCGGATCCACTCCCCTGCTGGTGGCACCGGTTATTCTCTGCTGGCTGCTGATGATGAAATTCGCCTCCCGCTGGGCCGTCCCGGTGGCACTGCTGATGGCTTTGCTGGTCATCGGCGCCTACCTGGTGATCGGCCGGACCCCTGTGTCCACGGCGCACCTGCTCCCGGTGCTCGTCTGGACGACGCCGGCGTTCAGCTGGCAGGCGATGGCCGGCATAGCGCTGCCGCTCTTCATCGTGACCATGGCCTCGCAGAACATTCCCGGTGTCGCCGTGCTGAAATCGTTCGGCTTCAGCACGCCGTGGCGTTCGTCTATGGCCGTGACAGGCGTGGGCACCGTGGCCGGAGCCTTCTTCGGCGGCCACGCCATCAACCTTGCCGCACTCAGTGCGGCCCTGGCCGCCGGTGAAGAGGCGGGCCCGGACCGGAGCAAACGCTGGATCGCCGCCTTCACCTCCGGCTGGGCCTATCTGGTCCTGGCCGCGTTCTCCGCAGCCCTTGTCACCGTGGTCGCGGCGGCGCCGGGCGGTCTGGTGGAAGCCGTCGCCGGCCTGGCGCTGCTGTCCACCCTGGCCTCGTCCGCCTGGGCGGCCTTTGCGGACCCGGGTGAGCGGATCGGAGCCGTGGTGACCTTCCTGATGGCCGCCTCGGGTCTGAGCTTCGCCGGCATCGGCGCCGCCTTCTGGGCTTTGCTGGCCGGGCTGCTGGTTCGCTGGCTGCTCACCCGGCGCCCCCAGCACCCCCAGCGCCCAGAGCTCCCAGAGCGCCCCGAGACAGAGCCGCAGCCGGAGGCCAAGCTGCAGCCGCCGGCCAAGCTGCACCAAAACCAGGACTTAAGCGGCGTGCCGGCCCGCGACACGCCGTGACATTGGGGACTCCGGCCTTCAATCTGGTGCAGAACCGAGGGCCTGAGCTTCCCTATTCCAAGCGGAGATCCTAGCTGGGCTCGTGGTCCTGCCCCTCGCGGACCAGCGCCGTGAGTCTGGAGACGGCGCGGTAGTACTTTTTCATGTACCCGCCACCCATCATCTCCGGGGTGAACAGTGAGTCGAACGGCACCCCACTGGCCAGGATCGGCACATCCTTGTCGTACAGCCGGTCGGCAAGGACCACAAAACGCAGCGCCACCGCCTGTTCGGTGATGGTCCTGACATTGCGCCAGACAACGCCGTCGATCCCGCTGATCAGCTGCCGGTAGCGGCTGGGATGCACACCGGCAAGATGGCCCAGCAGTGAGTCGAACTCGTCCACGGCCACGGTTTTTCCGTCGAATTCGGCCTTCATCGCGGCGTCCAGCGCACTATTGCGCAACGGCGACGGCGGAACCGGCAGCCCGCGGTGCCGGTAGTCGTCGCCGTCGATCCTCACGACGTCGAACTGGTCTGCCAGGACCTGGATTTCGCGCTGGAAATCCACCGCGGCGAAGCGGCCGTCCCCCAGCGATCCGGGCAGGGTGTTGGAGGTTGCCGCGAGCTTCACGCCGGCGTCGGCAAGTTCGCGCATCAACCGGGACATCAGTACGGTGTCGCCCGGATCATCGAGTTCGAATTCGTCAATGCAGACCAATTTGTAGCTGCTCAGCGCTTCCACCGTCTTGCGGAAGGACAGCGCGCCCACCAGGTTGGTGTACTCCACGAAGGTGCCGAAGGCCTTCGGTCCCGGCGACGCGTGCCAGAGCGAGGCCAGCAGGTGCGTCTTGCCCACCCCGAATCCGCCATCCAGGTAGACTCCGGCCCGGCCGGCGGGCTTCTTGGCTCCGAAGAACCGTCGCAGTCCCTTGGCCTCCGACGCCTTAATGGAGCCGGCGAAGTGTTCCAGGGCGCGGACCGCCGCGGATTGCGAAGGCTGGGCCGGATCCGGGCGGTAGCTGGCGAAGGAGACCGAACCGAAGCGTGCGGAAGGATAGAAACCCTTGAGCAGCTCATCGACCGTCACTGACGGCATACGGGCGGCGAGTTGCTCAAGCTGTACCAAAGGTGGTCCGATCCTTCACTGGGGTGGGGCGCACGGCGCGGCAGGCGCATGGCGCACAGCAAGGATACCGCCAACCAGGCCCTTCCCCTGAACCGGAGCCGGTCCCGGGGAGGGAACAGTGCCCACCGGGAGGGAACAGTGCCCGC
>DATIMB010000144.1:0-3246 GCA_035475875.1 Micrococcaceae bacterium | reverse complement strand
GCACCCGGAAGTCAAAACCAATCTGGCGGCCCACCGGCAGTCCCTGTATGCAGCGATTGAGCAGGTTCTCACCGGCAGCTTGCCCGCTATCCAGGTAGACCCCGCAGCATTGCGTGCTGCCGCGCTGGCGTGGGTGGCCATTGTGACGACAAAACCTCTGGAAGATCAGCTACGCGGCTCCGGTTCAACCAGATCGCAGAGTCCCCGTGATGACCTGGCATCCGTGGCCGAACTCCTCTGTGCCGGCCTGCTGCAAGGCGAGGCCCCTGGCCACAGCCGGACCCGGTAATTCCGGGCCAGGAAAGCCGGGCTCTGCCAACACCACAATGAGGTCGATCAAACCGCCCCGGCGTGGGGGCCTTGGTAAATCGCGGACAGCCGCGGCCCAACCGCTCGGCCATCAGCCGGTATCCGGTGTTGTCCGGGTGCACGGTATCCGGCATGTGGGCTTGGGCTTCCTCCAGACTGAGGATGTGACGTCCGTCGACTGGCACTCCCCCGCCATGCCCAGGTTGTGCAGTTCCCAGCCATACCTGGGCGCGACCAAGGCCGGCCAGGTCCCGGCCGGCCGTCCGCCTGCTGACAGTGGGTCAACGAACTGCCGTCGGTCACCCAGCATTGACCGGATCCCGGAGCGGCAGCAATCTGCGGACCCTCCAGCACGGCTTCCCGCAGTCGGAAGTCGCCGAACTGGGGCAGCCACAGCTCCACGGCGGCACCTGCCGGGAGTTGGCCCAAGTCGACCTCATGGCGATGCCGGCCAGCCGTAGGCAGGCGGTGCACCAAGATCCCTTGATCAGGACGTCCAAGGGGGCATCATCGCCCTGGCCCGCGGCGAGGGCGAACTGGCCCGGTCCCTGCTCACCGTCCAGATCTCCGGGGTCGAAAACTCGCTGCGCGAAGCGCTTCCGCACGGCTCGCCGGTAGCTGCTACGGAGCACTGACGCCGGCGGCGCGCCGCACCATCTGGTCGTAGACCTCGGGATGATCCGAGTCCACCACCAGGAAGCCGGCGCCCGGCTTGCCCACCTGATGCATGCTGAGCCCCGGATTGTGGGCGCCGGTGCCGTCGGCAAGAAAGAAATGCGGACTGCGCTGCACCGCGTCACGGCAGCCTAGGTAGGTGCGCATCATTGGGCCTCGGGCGCGGCAGACTGGTGACTGGATACTCCGAGGGGTCGCGCTGCCAGGGTTTGAACTCCAGCTCCTGGGCCAGCGCGCCGACGACGGGCTTCTCACCTTCGATGATTTTGGTGTTCAGCGCCATCTGGTTCACGTCCTCCAGCAGGAACAGCTGCGGGTCAAGGATCAGCTGGTCATCCAGGCCGGCAGCCCCACGGGCGCGGTAGAAGCGGTGGAAGGCGATAGTCGACCAGCCGCACGTGACATCGGTGAAGACAACGATTTTGCCGGGGGAAACGTCAGGATGGCTCATGGGTGACTAATACCCGGAGCGCGCCCGGCCAATCTTCGTCCGGCGCCGCCTGACCGCGCCGACTACCACCGCGGCAACGGCCAGCACGGCGGGAACCAGCAGGTGCACCGCGGCGAGCAGCAGCAGACCTGCCACCAGGACGCACGAGATCAGCGCCAGCCACCAGCCCAGCGAATACCTGGCCAGCAGCCGGAGCGCGGCGAGCATGCCGGCCGCATATACCGCGGCCATGCAGCTGGTATGGACCAGGATGAATGTGGTGAGCTCCAGGCCGTTGAGGACCAACGCCGCAAGATAGACCAGGACCAGGGCGGCAACCACGGCCAGGCTGCGTCGCGGTGCCTCCCCCGCTCCGGCTCCCGGGGCAAGGCGCCGGGGCAGGTCCCCGTCACGGCCCAGCGAGGCGCCGAGCTTGGCGAACGCTCCCAGATACGCGTTCAGGACACCGAGCACCACCACCGTTGCCACCACGGCCACGAATATCCGGCCCGCCCCCGGGGCCCTGACCGCCACCAGGGCCAGCAGCGGCACATCGCTGCTGCCGGCGTCCTGCCCCAGCACCGCCACCGTGACCAGCTGCAGCGACAGATAGGCGGCGCCTACGGCGGCGATGGCGATTCCGGTGGCCAGCGGAATGGTCCGGCGCGGGTGGCGGAATTCGCCGGCCATATGCGTCACGGCCTCCCAGCCGGCGAAGGCCCACACGAAAAGGCTGACCGCCGACCCGACCCCGGTCCACCCGTGCGGCAGGAAGGGTTCGAAGTTTTGCCCCCGGGCCGCCGGCGCGCAGACCGCCACCACGACGACGACGATCGCCACCAGCGCGGCGGCCAGGACCAGCTGCAGCTTCCCGGAGATCCGCAGGCCCAGGGCGTTGGAGGCGAACGGCGGAATCAGCAGCAGCACCGCCACGACGACGACGGCCCAGCGGGGGCCGCCCAGGATCGCCACCAGGTACGAGCCTCCCAGTAGGGCGACGACCGGGGCGCCGACACAGACACCGAAGAAGAACCAGTAGCCCGCCATCCGCGCCGCCGTCGGGCCCAGCGCCAGGCGTACAAAAGTAGCCACACCGCCGGCGTCCGGGAACCGGGCGGCCAACGCTGCGAAGGTGCCGGCCAGCGGCACCGAAAGGAGCAGCACGGCCAGCACGGCAAGGACGGAGGCTGGACCGGCGGCCGCCGCGGCCAGGCCGGGCAGCACCAGGATACCGGTGCCCAGGACGGCGGAGATGTACAGCGCAGACCCCTGCAGGACACCGACACTGCCGCCGGATTGGGATGCGACTAGGGACTCAACGGTTGCCACATGCTCACTCATGGGTTCCATGCTGGCATTGGCAGTAATACTACGTCCACAGAGAAACTGCCATGGAGGTCCTGCATCCTGCCAATGGCAGCTTGGCGCATTGCCGGCAGGTCTCAGCCGGCCCGCGGCTGCCCAAACGCGCGCCGGTAGGCCGTCGGCGTGGTCTGCAGCACCTTGAGGAAGTGGTGCCGCATCACCGACGCCGCACCGAAGCCTGTGGCCGCGGCAATGCTGTCCAGGCCGTCGTCGCCCTGTTCCAGCAGCTGCTGCGCACGGACCAGCCGCTGGCGGTTCAACCAGGCCGCCGGCGTCGTTCCCAGATCCGCCCGGAAGCGGCGCGCGAACGTCCGCTCCGACATCAGCGCCTTCCGGGCCAGGCGCTCAATGCTGAGTTCCTCGTCAAGGTGGGCCAGCATCCATGCCGTCACCTCAGCCAGCGAATCGTCGCGGCATCCCGGCACCGGGGCCTCGATGTACTGGGACTGGCCGCCGTCGCGCTGCGG
>DATIMB010000143.1:0-5623 GCA_035475875.1 Micrococcaceae bacterium | reverse complement strand
GAGCCGATCACGATGGCCACGATGGTGTACCCCCAGACCGGTCCCTGCAGGCCGAACTGCGCGAAGACGCTGCGCAGGAAGCCGTCCGCGGAGTAAAAGGTCAGGATGGCCCAGGACGCGATCACCACGGGAATGAACAGCGGGATGATGGCCAGCGCGGAGAGCAGTTTGGCCAGCCGGCCTCCCTTCAGCTTGAGGTAGAGTCCGATGCCCAGGGCCATAAACAGCACAATGACGGTGCTCAGCGCCGTCACGACGACCGTCACCAGCAGGTCCGCGAGGAACCGGGAACTGGTGAAGACCTCCCGATAGGCCGCCAGCGTCCCCCACCAGTTATCCGCGTGGTGTACGTTCAGGCCGATGGTGGCCACCACCGAGTTCAGGCCCCCGGTGAAGCCCAGGCTGAAGGCCACCGCCAGTACGATCGGGAACCCGACGAAGAGCACGATCAGCACAATGGGCGGCAGGGCCATGGCGAAGCCCAGCGGCGAGAGCCGTCCCTGCCGCTTCCGGCCCGTCTGGGCGGGCCCGGCTGCGGTGGCAGTCATGTCTGCACGTCCGTCACTTTCCCGGCACCTTCTGCGCCCACAGGTTGTTCAGGTCCTGGTTCATCTGCGAGAAGTAGGTGGGGCGGAGGGTGTTGACATTGGCGCTCTTGAACTTGTTCTGCACGTCCTGGGGCAGCTTGTCCAGGCCGATGACCGGGTAGCCGGCAATGGAGGTGCTCATCAGGGCCTGTGCCTCGGGACTGAGCACCCAGTTGGCGAGCGTGAGTGCCGCAGCCTGCCGCGGGGAACTCTTCGGGATGCCCAGGTAGGCCGCTCCGCCGGTGAAGGACGGATCGGAGATCTGGGTGTAATTCACCGAGGCCGGTATCTGTCCGTTCTTTTGCCCGGTGATGAACTGGTCCGACCAGACCGGGGCCATCGAGATCTGGCCGCTGGCCAACAGGTCCAGCACCTGGTTGTTGCCGTTGGGGTAGACGCCCTTCTGGTAGATGTCCGGGTTCAGTGAGGCCAGGGTGGCGAACCCCTGGTCCCAGTCCTTCTCCAGGTCCTTAACGTAGCCGGTCACCATCTGGGTACGGTCCGCTGCGGGTACGTACTTATCCAGCACGGTAGTGACGAAGGCCTGGCCCGATCCGCCGGAGTTGGGGGTGTTATAGGTGAACTTGCCGGGATTGGACTTGATCCAGGCCAGCAGGTCGTCGAGGGTCTTTGGCGGCTGGGGAACGGTTTTGGTGTCATAGGCGAGCAGCACCGAGGAGGCCCGGTATGGGATACCGCCGTTGCCGCCGGCCTTGACAATGTCCGCGGGCACATTGGCCAGCGCTGCTATGTTGCTGGACGACACCTCGGTCAACAGGGATGCCTTGGAAGCCTGCGAGATGAAACCGGCGTCTACGAGGTCAAAGCCGGGATCCTTGTTCTGCTGGGTGGCGCTGGTCAGCTTGGCCATGGTCTGCGAGTCGTGCTGGCCGTGCAGATCGATGTCGGTCCGCACGGAATACCCAGGGTTGGCCTTTTCGAAGGCCGGGATCAGGGATTTTTGCCACAGGTCCTGGACATTCGTGTCCCCGCTGATGAAGACGGTCAGGTTCTTGTCCCCGCCGGTCGTGCCGTTGTTGTTGGCACTCGGGGTGCTGCTCTGGGCGCATCCGGCCAGGGCCATGGCCAGCACCGAGGCCACCGCTGTCAACGCCACTGCACTGCGATTTTTCATCACGTTCTCCTGCTGTGATAGCTGCGCGACCCGTCGGAATGCGGCGATCTTCTATGCAGGTAGCCTCGACGGCGAGCCTAGTAGAAGGCTACGACTTGCTCCCGGCCTTGACAATAGTCACTACGACAGGACATACAGTCAAAGACTGGACCGGGTAAGGGATCAGCTGCGGTGGCTGGAGACCAAATGCGCATAAACCACGGTGTTCTCGGTGTACAGCCGGGAGGAGGGGTCGTAACCGCCGCAGGTGATCAGCCGGATCTCCGCCCGGTTGGTGTTCCCGTACACGTCCAGGGTGGGGAAATTATCCTTTTTGAACTCGGCAGAGCGGTCCGTCTGGAAGACGGCCACGGTGTGGTCTGCCCGGGTGACCGAGAACTGGTCACCGGCCTTCAACTCATGCAGCCGGTAGAAGACGCCGACGTTGGTCAGGGTGGAGTTCACATGGCCGAGGATGACGGATGGACCTTCCTCACCCGGGGTTGGCGAGTACCGGTACCAGCCGGCCGGTGACCCCGGTTCGCCCGGCGGGACGTCCGCGGTTCCATCGGCGGCCTGGCCCAGCCGGATCAGCGGGCTGTGGATTCCTATGGAGGGGATGTCCAGGGTCACCGGGTCCGACGGCGGCAGCATCGGCCCGCTGGGCGGTGCGGCGGGGGCGGCGGGCGGCGTGTAGAGCAATGGGCTGGGAGACGGGGACGGGCCGGTGCCGACTGCAGTCGCCTGGGCTGCCATTCCATTGGCGGGGCGTGATGATGTGACGGGAACGGAGCCGACCGGGGGTACGCCGGGGTCGGTGTGCAGGCCAACCCCGAGGGTGGTTGCGCCGCCGGCCAGGAGCAGGGCGGCCGCCCCGGACGCGATGAAGCGTCCGCGGCGGCCGTTGTTGCTGGTGCTCATACCTGTCAGCCGATCCTAGGACTTGGTGGCCTTGGTGGCCATCCGCCGGCGGATAGCGAAGGCCCCAACGCCCGCCAGCAGCATCGCACCGCCGGCGCCGACCAAGCCGGCCTCAGTTCCCGTCGTCGTACCAGCAGAACTCTGCACGCCGGTGCCTGGGGCTCCGCCGGGCACCGAGCCCATCTGTGACGCAACCAGGGTCCCGCACAGAGCCGGCGAGGTTGCCGCCAGCGGCAGCGACGGAACCAGGTCGCTGGGTTCCTTCTGTGCGGCAGCCGGCAGGGTGGCCGGGTCCAGGCCGTGGACGACGACGACGGCGGTGCCCGCCTGCAGGGACGCGGCCGTCTTGGCATCCAGGGTGATGGTCCGTTGATACGTGTAGTCAGAGCCCATACCCGCTACCGCAAGATCCGTCCCGGCCGCCGGACTGGTGTCCCCGCTGGTGGACAACGTGGTGCCGATCGCGCCGTAGGCCGGGCCGCCCTCGGTGGTGCTGATGACGCCATCCTTGCTGGTGTCCGCAGCCATGGTGGGGCACTGGCCCATCCCGTCGATATGGATGTGCTGGACATGCGGGTATGGCTTGCCGTTGAACGTGGCGGCCAGGCCGCTGACTTTCTCGGTCACGGTGGCCTGGTTGCCGTTCATGCTGATCATGACCGTACCGGAGGCGCCGCTGCCGTTGATGGCTTGGAGGTTTGCCTGGTAGGACGCTCCGGTGTCCGCAGCCAGGGCAGGGCTGACGGACAAGGCTATGGCCCCCAGCGCCAGTGCCGGTGCAAGCAGGAAAGCGGATTTCTTGTTCATTCGAGGTTCCTCCTCATTCGGGTCGGGCGGTCCCTGTCTGGGTGCGCCCATAGTCAATTCGCAGTGGGCCGGGTCACGGACGGGTGGTGGCTGCATCTTTTTCTTCGAAGCCGCACGCGGGGGCCTCATGGGGCGCGGGATCCCCGGGATCAGCCGGGAAAAACCGAGGAACCGACCGGGGAACCTTGCGGGGAACCACCGGGGAACCTTGCGAATATGACGGCCCCGGGCCACGATGACTCAAGGACCGCAACACGCCGAATGCCCTGCAGCCTGCTGCCCGGTTCCCTATGGCCGGGTCCCTATGGAAGGAGTGCCATGAAGTTGCTGCGCGGTTTGGTCATGGGTTCAGTCGCCGGTGCGGCCGGGACTACTGCACTGAATACGCTGACTTACCTGGATATGGTGTGGCGTGCCCGGCCGGCAAGCAGCACGCCGGAAACCACAGTTGAGAAGATGGCGGGCCTGGCCGGAGTAGAGATTCCGGGAGACGAGCAGGAACGGAAGAACCGGGTGGCCGGGCTGGGGCCCCTGATGGGCCTGGCGGTTGGCATGGGCGTCGGCGCCGTTTTCGGCACGGCCCGGTCGCTGGGATGGCGGCCTGGCTTGCTTACAACCTCCCTCGCGGCCGGAGCGGCCGCGCTGCTGGGGAGCAATGGCCCCATGACGGCGCTCGGGATCACCGATCCGCGCACATGGTCCGCCGTGGACTGGCTCAGCGACCTGGTACCGCACCTGGCCTACGGCCTGGTCACAGCAGGGGCACTGCAGGGAATGGACCCGGTGCCGGAGGCCTACCGCTGACCTACTTGCCGGACCAACAGGCCAGTACAGCTGTGGCTATTTCGTATGCCAGCTCATGCCTCGACACGCTGTGGGGTCCTATTTTGTCCGGCAGGTGTGCAGCATCCACACGCAAGGTCATATTGTCTTTGACGAAGACCACGGAGCCGGCCGTGTCCTGGTAGGCGGAAAGGCCAAGGTTGGCCAGGCCGTCGATGCTGCGGGTGGAACCGAGGGTGACCCTCAGCGCGTCAAAGTATCCGCGGGCGGCCTGATCATCCGCGGACTCCTTGACCGAGAGCACCAGGGGTCCATCGGCCAGATGGTAGGTGCAGGTGTAGAGCGTGTTGGCCCAGCTGTCCGTCGTGTGCGGCCTTGCGGGAAGCGCCAGGACCTTGGCCACGTTGTCTTGGGTCTCCGGGCCGCAGATCATCTTGGCCGATGCCGACGGTGGCCCGGCCGGCATGGTCGACCCGCCCGGCATAACCATCCCGGGCATGGTCGAGCCGTCCGGCATGACCATCCCCGGCGGCATGGTCCCGCCAGCCGGCGCAGACGGGCCGGAGGCGGATTGCTGCCCGGCGCCGGTGCCCGGTCCGCTGTCACCCGGCGACGGGGCCGCCGCCGTCGTCGAACACCCCGCCAATAGAACCACCGAGGCCGCCAGGACCCCGCACCTCACCGCATGCCTTGCCATCGCCGACTCCTCTGCCCGGTACCGTTTACCGGTATTCGGCGCAGCCAGCACGCTGGATTGCTAGAGGGCTGTGACGGTGCCGGTGAAGTGCCGTCTGCCCGTCCGCGGGTTCCAGCCCATATAGGCGGAACTGGACCAGATGCCCTCGTCGGTCTGCACATCGGCAATGTGCATCGCCACCGTGGCCGGCAGGAACACCGGCGCCTCGAAACTGATGTCCCAGGCAAAGGCGTCCGGCTGCGGGGATCCGACGTCCGCCAGCACCCTGGCCCCGAGGTACATGCCGTGGGCAATCGAGCGGCGCAGGCCCAGAGCCTTGGCCGAAAGAACGCTCAGGTGGATGGGGTTGAAATCACCGGAAACGGCGGCGTAGGCCCGGCCGGTGTCCACGCCAAGCTTCCAGATGCCGGTGGGGTTCGGCGGCGAAAAGTCCGCGGACGGGGAGCTGTGGCCCGAGGGGCCGTTGCTAGACGGGGAACCGTTACCGGAGGCCTGGTTGCGGGAGCCGCGGTGGCCCGCAGCGCCGTGGCCCGGCCCGCCGTTGGCCGGCCCGCCGTTGGCCGGGTCAGGCTTGTCCACTCCTGGCAGGAAGATTCCCTTGGCCAGGTACGTGGAGATGCCACGCCACAAGACCGTCGGTGAACCGTCCGCCCGGATCTCCACCACCAGGTCCGCCAGCGTTCCCGACCGGTGTCCGGCCAGGTTCTGCGCCCA
>DATIMB010000142.1:0-2233 GCA_035475875.1 Micrococcaceae bacterium | reverse complement strand
CGCCGGCACAACATCATCGATGTTCTGCAGTTCCAGCACCTTGATCCCCGGAGCCACGTTCTGGTTGGCTGCCGGAGCGCCGGCAAGGTTGATGATCCGGACGTCCACCTCGGCCAGGAAGGCCGGATCGGCGGCCATGGCGGCGGCCTGGATACCGCCGCCGCTGTGCCCGTTGATCATCACCGGCGCGCTCGGGAGCGCACCGGCATCCCGGAGCGCGGCCTTCACCCACTCCTCAACCATGACCTGTTGCCGGCCAAAGTCCGTCCGCCGTGATGAGGTCATTGCCTCCAGATCGCCCTCCAGGTCCCAGGGATTGTTGCTGTCCAGCGGATTCCACACCTCCGTCCCCGGGAGATCCACTATCCATGCCGGCCCGGCGCTCCCGCGTTCGATCCTTTTGAGCACAATGGCCGCCGGCGCCACCGTGTAGGCATCCTTCGACCCGGCAAAGAGGTCGTGCAGGGTCGGTTCCATGGATCCCAGCACTGAACCATCGGCAAGCACGGCATGTCCTGCCAGTTGGGCGGAGTTCCAGGCCGATGGCTGCAACCGGACCACGTCCAGCTCGCCTGGAAGGAAGGCACCGGAGTCGGTCAGGAATCGGCGCAGTCCGGCGGCGGCGTTCTCGCCGAAGGGCCCCGACGCAAGTCCGCCTTGGTTCCGCTCTCGGGTGAGCATGCTGGCCATCCCGTAGGGGAGTCCCAGCAGGCCGGCGAGGTACTCCGGCGCGTTGTTGACCAGATCCTCGGCCGCATCCCGCACACCGTGGACCCTGGCTCCCTCGGCAAGGGTGGCGAGCTGCCAGAGAGCGACGAGCGGGGCGGCCAGCGGGGCGGCCAGCGGGGCACCCAGGCGGAGCTGGAGCCCACTGGTGTAGGCCACCGCGGACCTTTGTGCGGCCAGGAACCTGGCGTTGTCTGCCTCGGTCTGCCGATAGCCGTCCGCTGCCGTCGCAGCCTCCGTTGCTATCTCCTGGACGGCCGCATGGCATTCCCGGCAGCCACGAGCGGCGCTGCGCAGCCGTTCAAGCGCCTGGAAGGGATAGGACGAGACGCCGAAAACTGCAGCATCCAGAAAGATCAGGGCATCTTCCACTCCCCTGCTGATCGCCCACAGCTGCTCTGCGATCCGTTGCAGTCCAGCACTGGCTCCCTCAATCTCCGTGAGGACGTAGCTGATGGAACCAACGCCACCGCTGATGCTGAAACCACCAGCGGGGCCGCCGCCGATTGTGGCACCGCCTGCGGGGACGGCGGAGATATCGGGAAAGGACGGGAGCGGGTTCATGACGGACCCGGCGGTCCGGTAGGGCTGCTCTGGTCCCAGTACAGCTGGGCCGCATACCGTTGCATCCCCGCGGCGGCGTCGCGCAGATCCGCCGCCGCTTCCCTCATCCGCCGTTCACGGACCAGCAGGGCATCCTTGAATGCGGTCGCCGCCCGGGACGACCACTGAAGCTGGCCGGCGGCGTGCAGCTGCTCCCGCAGAGTCTCCATCTCTTCGGCTGCCTCCCCCAGCCGTCTTGCCAGCCTCGCAACATCGTCGCCCTGGGGCGGCAGGTGTGCCGCCGTCGTCATTTTCCCACCCCTCCTTCGCGGACCTGCTACTGACCTTAGGAGCCGCCGCCGGCGCCTCCTAGATCGTGCCGCCGCTATGTACACCGGCCGGGCAGGCACGGCAGCGGTGCAGGAGAACTGGGCCACAGGGGCGGCTCGGAAGTTCGTGAAAGAATTGCCTCATGTCTGAAACTGCCGCCACCGCCGAATCCGCCCCGACCCGCACGCCGTCCGGACGACTGTCACTGGCCGCCTCGTCCGAGCGCGTCGCGTTGGGCCCCCTGGATGGGCGGTACCATGGCGCCGTCGCACCCCTGGTGGACTACCTCTCCGAGGCCGCCCTGAACCGCGACCGCGTCGCCGTCGAGGTGGAGTGGCTGATCCACCTGACCAGCAACGCCGTCCTGCCCGGGACCTCGGAGCTGAATGGGGAGCAGGTGGCACAGCTGCGGGCCATCGTGACGGAATTCGACGCAGATTCCGTGGCTGAACTGGCCGAGATCGAAAGGGCCACGGTCCACGACGTGAAGGCCGTGGAGTACTACATCGGCCGACGGCTGCCGGCGATCGGTGCCGCGGACCTCACGGCGCTGGTGCACTTCGGCTGCACCAGCGAGGACATCAACAACCTCTCGTACGCCTTGGGCATCAAGGGTGCGGTACAGGATGTGTGG
>DATIMB010000141.1:0-4680 GCA_035475875.1 Micrococcaceae bacterium | reverse complement strand
GTGGCGGATCTGGGCGGGGTGCCGCTGATCATCGGCGCCGGCGACTCGCAGCTGGGACACAAGGAATCCATCACCGACACCGCCAAGGTGCTCGAACGGATGGTCGCCACCATCGTCTGGCGGACCTATGCGCAGGCCGGGCTGGAGGAGATGGCAGCCAACTCTTCCGTCCCGGTGATCAACGCGCTCTCCGATGACTACCACCCCTGCCAGCTGCTGGCGGACCTGCTGACCATCCGCGAACACAAGGGCACCCTGGCCGGGCTGACCCTGGCCTACCTGGGCGACGCGGCGAACAACATGGCCAACTCCTACCTGCTGGCCGGCGCGACGGCCGGCATGCATGTGCGGATCGCGGGACCGGAGGGCTACCTGCCCGACGGCGGCGTCGTCGCCGCGGCGCGTGCCCGGGCGGAGCAGACCGGCGGCTCCGTCCTGGTCACCACCGACGCGGCCGCCGCCGTCGAGGGCGCGGACGTGCTGGCCACGGACACCTGGGTCTCGATGGGCCAGGAGGATGAGAAGGCGGCACGGCTGGAGCTGTTCCGGGACTACGCGCTCGACGGCGGTGCGCTGGCCAGGGCGGCGGCCGACGCCGTGGTGCTGCACTGCCTGCCGGCCTACCGCGGCTACGAAATTTCCGCCGAGGTGATCGACGGCCCGCAGTCCGTGGTCTGGGACGAGGCGGAAAACCGGCTGCACGCACAGAAGGCGCTGATGGCCTGGCTGGTGGAGCGGTCTTGAGCGCCGTTGCTTCCGTCCCCGGAAGCGGAATGCCGGCCACCAAGACCGCCCGGCAGGCGCGGATCCGGGCGCTGCTGACCAGCCGCCCGGTGCGCTCGCAGGCCGAGCTCGCCGCGCTGCTGGCCGACGACGGCCTGAACGTCGGGCAGGCGACGCTCTCCCGCGACCTGGTGGAGCTGCGCGCCGTCCGCGTGAGGGGCGACGACGGCGGCCTGGTCTACGCGGTGCCGCAGGAGGGCGGCGACCGGACCCCGCATTCGGCGGTTCCGCAGGAACTGCTGGACACCCGGCTGACCCGGTTGTGCGCGGAACTGCTGGTCACGGCCGAGTCCTCCGGCAATATCGTGGTGCTGCGCACGCCCCCGGGCGCTGCCAACTTCCTGGCCCTGGCCATCGACCATTCGGTAATGCCCTCCATCCTCGGTACGATCGCCGGAGACGACACGGTGCTGCTGGTCACCCGCGATCCGCAGGGCGGGGCGGATACCGCCGCGCGGTTCCTGCAGTTCGCCGCAGAGCCGGCCACCGGCAACTGAAGCTGTTCAACCAATCAATAGGAGCATTAAGTGACTGACCGCATTGTTTTGGCCTACTCCGGTGGCCTGGATACCTCCGTTGCCATCGGCTGGATCGGTGAGGCGACCGGCGCGGAGGTGATCGCCGTCGCCGTCGATGTCGGACAGGGCGGGGAATCGCTGGAGACCATCCGCCAGCGCGCCCTGGGCTGCGGCGCCGTCGAGGCGTACGTCGCGGACGCTCGGGACGAATTCGCCAACGAGTACTGCATGCCGGCGCTGAAGGCCAACGCCCTGTACCAGGGCCATTATCCGCTGGTCTCGGCCATCTCCCGGCCCGTCATCGTCAAGCACCTGGTCAAGGCGGCCCGCGAGTTCGGCGCCACCACCGTGGCCCACGGCTGCACCGGCAAGGGCAACGACCAGGTCCGCTTCGAGGTGGGCATCCAGACCCTGGGCCCGGACCTGAAGTGCATCGCGCCGGTCCGCGACCTGGCCCTCACCCGGGACAAGGCGATCGCCTTCGCCGAGGAGAAGGGCCTGCCGATCGAGACCACCAAGAAGAACCCGTACTCGATCGACCAGAACGTGTGGGGACGGGCCGTGGAAACCGGCTATCTGGAGGACATCTGGAACGCCCCCACCAAGGACATCTACGACTACACCGCCACGCCGGACTTCCCGCCCGCCCCGGACGAGGTGACCATCTCCTTCCGGCAGGGCGTGCCGGTGGCCATCGACGGCGTCGCGGTCAGCCCGCTGCAGGCCATCCAGGAACTGAACCGGCGCGCCGGGGCCCAGGGCGTGGGCCGGATCGACGTCGTCGAGGACCGGTTGGTGGGCATCAAGAGCCGCGAGATCTACGAGGCGCCCGGCGCCATGGCCCTGATCACCGCGCACAAGCACCTCGAGGACGTCACCGTAGAGCGTGAGCAGGCGCGGTTCAAGGCCACCGTGGGGCAGCGCTGGAGCGAACTGGTCTACGACGGGCAGTGGTTCTCGCCGCTGAAGCGCTCGCTCGATGCCTTCGTCGAGGACACCCAGCGCTACGTCTCCGGCGACATCCGGATGACCCTGCACGGCGGCGCGGCCGTGGTGAACGGCCGGCGCTCGGACACCTCGCTGTACGACTTTGACCTGGCCACCTACGACACCGGTGACACCTTCGACCAGTCCCAGGCCCGCGGATTCATTGAGCTGTGGGGGATGTCCGCCAAGGTGGCCTCCAAGCGCGACCAGCGCGTCGCCGGGAAGTAGCACCGGTGGGTGAGCAAGGCGGGACGAACACCGGCGCGCTCTGGGGCGGCAGGTTCGCCGGCGGCCCCGCCGACGCGCTGGCGGCATTGAGCAAGTCAACGCACTTCGACTGGCGGCTGGCGCTGTACGACATCGCCGGCTCCAAGGCCCACGCGCGTGTGCTGCACAAGGCCGGACTGCTCGACGACGGCGAGCTGGCCGGGATGCTGGGCGCCTTGGACCGGCTGGCCGCCGACGTCGAATCCGGTGCCTACGTGGCTGCGGAGACCGATGAGGACGTGCACGGCTCGCTGGAACGCGGCCTGATCGAACGCGCCGGGGTGCAGCTGGGCGGCAAGCTGCGCGCGGGCCGGTCCCGCAACGACCAGATCGCCACGCTGGGCCGGATGTACCTGCGCGACCACGCCCGGATCATCGCCGGCGGGGTGCTCGCCGTCGTCGACGCCCTGGTGGAGCAGGCCAAGGCGCACCACGGCGTTGCGATGCCGGGACGCACCCACCTGCAGCACGCCCAGCCGGTGCTGCTCAGCCACCACCTGCTGGCCCACGCCTGGGCCCTGCTGCGTGATGTGCAGCGCCTGCAGGACTGGGACAGCCGCGCCGCGGTCTCGCCCTACGGCTCCGGCGCCCTTGCCGGGTCCTCGCTGGGACTGGACCCGAACGCCGTCGCCGCGGACCTGGGCTTCGACTCCGCGGCCTGGAATTCGATCGACGGCACTGCCTCCCGCGACGTCTTCGCCGAATTCGCCTGGATCGCGGCCATGATCGGGGTGGACCTGTCCCGGATCAGCGAGGAAGTCATCCTCTGGGCCACCAAGGAGTTCTCCTTTGTCACCCTGGACGACTCCTACTCCACCGGTTCCTCGATCATGCCGCAGAAGAAGAACCCGGACGTGGCCGAACTGGCCCGCGGCAAGGCCGGGCGCCTGATCGGTGACCTTACGGGTCTGCTCGCCACGCTCAAGGGGCTGCCGCTGGCGTACAACCGGGACCTGCAGGAGGACAAGGAGCCGGTGTTCGACGCCGCGGACACACTGGAACTGCTGCTGCCGGCCGTCTCCGGAATGATCGCCACGCTGGTCTTCAACACCGAGCGGATGCAGGCGCTGGCCCCGCAGGGCTTTGCACTGGCCACGGACATTGCCGAATGGCTGGTCCGTCAGGGTGTGCCGTTCCGTGAGGCGCACGAGCTCTCCGGCGCGGCGGTGAAACTGGCCGAGGGCCGCGGCGTGGAGCTGTGGGACCTCACCGACGCGGAGTATGCCGGGATTTCGGAGCACCTCACTGCGGATGTGCGCAGCGTGCTGAGCACCGAGGGCTCGCTGAACAGCCGCAGTGCGCAGGGCGGCACGGCGCCGTCGGCCGTGCTGGCCCAGCTGGACGCACTGGAAACCCGGCTCGGCCAGGCCCGCGCCTTCCTCGCCTGACGTCCCTGCCCCTCGCACCGAGTGAGCAGTTGGTGTCCTTTCCAGCCCTTTCCGCGCCTGGATCGAACACCAACCGCTCACTCGATTTGCGGTTAAGCTAGCTTCATGACTGAGCCTTCAACGACGCAGCTCCTTGGCGACCTTGAATCCGCTGCCGCTACTGTGCAGGCAAAAGCGGCTTCGCTGACCGACGACGACGTCCGCGCGCCCAGCGCGCTGCCCGGCTGGAGCCGCGGCCACGTGCTGGCCCACATCTGCGGCATTTCCGACGCGATGGCACGGCAGCTGGAATACGCCAAGCGCGGCGAGAAGATTGAACTCTACGACGGGGGCTACGAGGGCCGGACCAGGGCCATCGAGCTCGCGGCCGGGCACAGCGCTGCCGAGCATCTGGGGGATCTGGAGAGGTCGCTTGGCCGGGCGCTGGACGCTTTCCGCGGGCTGGGCGAGGCGGACTGGAGTATGCCAGTGGCCTTCCGCGGCGGGGTAGTGTTCGACGGCGGCCTGGCCCTGTGGCGCGAGCTGGTCATCCACCTCACCGACCTGGAGGTCGGCCGCGGCCCGGAAACCTGGTCCCGGCCGTTCTGCGAGCATCTTTTCCGCTTCCTGTCGGCACGTGTTCCGGACGGCCTCCGGCTCAAGCTTCAGCCGCTCGGACTGCCGCCGGTGACCCTGGGCAGTGGGGAACAATCGGTCTCCATTAACGGGATGCTTACCGACATCGCCGCCTGGCTGGC
>DATIMB010000140.1:0-3967 GCA_035475875.1 Micrococcaceae bacterium | reverse complement strand
GAAACGGTGCATCACGTCCACCCCGACGACGTCGCGCAGGCCTTCGCGCTGGCGCTGCGCTCGCCGTCGGCCGCCGGGGAAAGCTTCCACATTGTCTCCGAACGGGCGCTGACTCTGCGCGGATTCGCCGAAGCCGTGGCCGGCTGGTTCGGCCGGACGGCGGATCTGCGCTTCGTGCCCTTTGAGCAGTTCCGCCGCCAGACGCCTCCTGAGCACGCCGCTGCGACCTGGGAGCACATCTCCCGCAGCCCGTCGATGAGCATTGCCAAGGCCCGCCGGCTGTTGGGCTACGCGCCGCGGTATACCTCGCTGCAGGCCGTGGCCGAGGCGGTGCGCTGGCTCCAGTCGGACGGACAGCTTCACCTTGGCGCCACCGAAGTGCCGGTCTGACCCAGAGCGCCGGCTGCGGCGCCCTTCCTGGACGGCCCCGCCGATCCGGCAGCGATAGTGACCTCCAGGAATCGAAAGTCGCCATTGCTGTCGATTGGATTGGGCTGCTTTAGTACTTCTGGTTCAGTGCTTCTGGTCTGAATTGACGCTGCTCAGGAACGCCTCCCGCGGCTGCTGCACCATGGTCATCGGGGTGATGTCCCGCGGGATGAAGGCCCCCGTGATCCAGCGGGAGAAGATCCGGAATTTGCCGGCGAAGGTAGGCATCGCCAGGCCGTGGTATGCCCGGTCCGCGAACCAGGCCGGCCGGTTTTTCAGCTCCAGGCCAAAGAACGCGGCGGCGCCCCGGCCCACGCCGTAGCTGGCCAGCGCCCCAAGGTTCTTGTGCCGGTACTCGGTGGGTTTGCCGCCCAGGATCTCCGCCGCGATGTTCCGCGCCAGCAGCTTGGCCTGGCGGACGGCGTTCTGCGCATTGGGCGGGTAGTAGGCCGGTTGCTTGGCGGATGTCAGGTCCGGCACTTGCGCGACGTCGCCGGCCGCCCAGGCCCCTGGAACCGGGACGTCGTCGTCGTCGAGCACCTGCAGGCAGGCGTTCGCTTTCGCATGCCCCTTCGGACCGCGCGGCACATTTGTGGCGTCCAGCACCGGATTCGGTTTCACCCCCGCGGTCCAGACGATAGTGCCCGCCGGGAAGGAATCGCCGTCACTGAGCACCACCTGCGAGTCCGTGCAGGACTTCATGGTCGTCTTCAGCCGCACGTCCACCCCGCGCTGGCGCAACTGGTCGAGGGTCCAGGCGGACAGCGCGGGCCCGACTTCCGGCGCCACCCTGTCCAGTGCCTCGACCAGCACCCACTTCAGGTCGCCGCGGTTGAGCCCGGCATACTGGTCGACGGCGATCTTGGACAGGTCGCTCAGTTCAGACAGCGCCTCCACGCCCGTGTAACCGGCGCCAATGAAGACGAACGTGAGTGCCTTGGCCCGCTCGGCAGGATCGGTGCTGGCCGCAGCCAGGGCGATGTTGTCCAGCACCCGGTTGCGCACGTACACGGCCTCTTCCAGTGTCTTGAAGCCGACGCCGTGCTCCGCCAGTCCGGGAGTGGGGAAGGTGCGTGTCACGGCGCCCATCGCGATCACCACATGGTCGTAGCTCAGGGTGGAGGATTCCCCGGTGATCGATTCGACGGTGGCCGTTTTGCCCTGCACATCGAGTCCGGTCATCCGGCCCCGGAACAGCTCCATGCCCTTCAGCGCCCGACGCAGTTCGACGGCGACGTTGGCCGGTCCCAGCTCACCCCCGGCCACCTCCGGCAGCAGCGGCTGGTAGGTCATGTACGCGTTCGGTTCGACGACGGTGATCCGGACCGATCCGGGCGGCAACGCCTTCCTGAGCCCCCAGGCGGTGTACAGGCCCACATATCCACCGCCCAGAATCAGAACGTGCGGTTTTCCGGCTGGCGACATCAGCACTCCCTTTTCCATCATTTCGGCTGCCGGGCGGCCAACGGTCTGCCCAGCCTGCGGACAAATGCTGCGTCCGGGTTGTGTTTGGGGCTACGTTCCTCCAGCATTACCCGCATCCATGGTGTAGTCAACAGCATTTCTGCCGGTCCGGGACCGAACGGGACCCTATTCTTGGAACGTGCTTACCAGGCTGAATCCGCGCGGCGGAACGTTGTCCGGCGGGAACCAGCGCGGATTCAGCGTGACCCGGTGGGGTACGTTACTGGGGCGCGGGCTGGCGCAGATCTTGTTCCAGACCGGCGTGCCGACCGGCGTCCTTACCCTGGCTGCGATGGCGGTCGCCGACTGGCGGATGGGCGTGCTGGCGCTGCTGGGGGCCGCAAGTTCAATGCAGGCCTCGGCCCTGCTGCGGGTTCCGGAAGCCTTGGTACGGGAGGGCCAGCAGGGGTTCTGCGGGGCGCTGGTGGGTGCGGCGGCTTTCTCTCTGCTGGCGGCCCGGCCCCTTGCCTTTCTGGTGGCCATCGTAGGCGGTGCCGCCTGCGCTCCGCTGACCGCCCTCGTGCGCCGCCTGTTTGGCCTGCCGGTGCTCAAGCAGTTCCGGCTTCCGCCGACCACCGCGCCGTTCTGCACCGTCGCGGTCGGGATGTACTGGCTGACCTCCGGAAGCCACGCGGACGCGGACGCCGGCGCAGCTGCGGGCCTGGCGGTCGGGGCTGCCCGCGCGGCTGGGGATCCAATGAACGTTTCCGCGGCCGCTGCATTCTGGCGGTCCATCCTGACTAACATTTCGGAGGTCGTCTTCGCCAACAGCGTCCCGGCCGGCGCGCTGATTCTGGCGGCACTGTTCCTGGCCGGCTGGCGGGTCGGGGCGGCCGCCCTGCTGGGCAGCGCCGTTGCCAGTCTTTTTGCGCTGGCGACCCACCAGGATACGGCGGAACTGGGCCGCGGACTGCTGGGTTACTCACCGGTGCTGACCGCCATCGCGCTGGCCACGGTGTTCCTGCCTGGGCGTTGGGTGCCCTGGGTCCTGGCGCTGGCCGGCGCCATCCTGACAGCCTGGGTGACCCTGCTGATGCATGCCCTGCCGGGACCGGTTTTCACCTGGCCGTACATTCTGTGCACCTGGCTGATGCTGGTCGCAGCCCGTTTGGCGGCTAACCGGCTGGCCCGGCAAACCCGATTGGCCGGACGGCTCCGTGGCCCGGCGGAACCTGTCCGCCGCTAACTCCTGAGGCTGCTAACTCCTGAAACTGGTGTAGACGGCGGCGATGTCCTGGGACCCATGCCCGGCTTCGCTGGCCGCGCTGAACCGGGCCCGCAAAGCGTCCAGAAGACCGGTATCGACTTGGGCATTGGCGGCGGCATCGTCGATGAGACCGAGGTCCTTGGCCAGGTTATCCACCGTGAAGGCCGCGGGATACTCACCGGCCAGCATCGAGCCGCCCTTGAGCTTCGCGTACGGCATGTTCACGCCGCTGCCGTCGATCGCCTGCAGAAAGAGTTCCGGATCCAGGCCCTGACCCTTGGCCAGCGCCAGGGACTGGGCCAGGCCGGCGGTAATGGTTGCCAGCCAGGCGTTGCAGGCGAGCTTGAGGGCCGTCGCCGCCCCCAGCTGCCCACCGGCGCGGACCACCTTGGTAGTCAGCGCCGACAGGACCGGCCCGGCACGTTCAATTAGGTCCTCCGGCCCGGAGACCAGTGCGGTCAGCTCGCCCTTTTCGGCCGGCTGCTTGGTGCCGAGCACCGGTGCGTCCAACAGCGGCAGGTTGGCCCTGCTGGCCAGATCGGCCAAGCGGGCCATCCATTCCGCACCCACCGTAGATGTCTGCAACCAGACGGCGCCGGCGGGGAAGGAGTCCTGGAATTCCCCAGCCACCTGCAGTACAGCTTGCCCGTCGTAGAGCATCGTCAGGACCACCTCCGCCCCGGCCAATGCATCGCCAACACTGGCCGCGACCCTGGCGCCGTCGTCGGCCAGCCGCCGGGCCTTCTCCGGGGTCCGGTTCCACACTGCCACCTCGCAGCCGGCGTGCAGCAGGGCCAGCGTCATCCCGTGTCCCATGATGCCGGTCCCCAGCACGGCCACCCGTTGGTTCATTCTCACCAGTCCTTA
>DATIMB010000139.1:0-2350 GCA_035475875.1 Micrococcaceae bacterium | reverse complement strand
TCCGACGCCGGGGACAAAGTCAATGTTCGGACACCTGATGGCCGCCTACGCCACAGACATCAACGACCGGATCCTCGATTCACTGCGGCCCTCACCGTTCGACTACTTCTTCCCGGAGGACATCGAGGTCCCGGCCGCCAGCGGATACCACCCGAACAACAATCCCACCCCGGCGGGGATGGAACCGTTCCAGATCTACCGGGACGAGTTGGTCACCGTCACGGCCACCCTGGTCAGGCACCCACCAATCGCCCCCGCCTTCGCCTTCCGCTTCGACACCGCCGAAGGATCCGTGACGATTTCCGGCGACACCGCCCCCTGCGACAACCTGGTCCGGCTCGCGGCCAACACCGACCTGCTGCTGCATGAGGCCATCGACTTCGACTGGGTGCAGCGGACCTACGGACCGGACAGCGATCCCACCGGCCAAGCCTCGACCGACCACCACCGCAAATCCCACACCAGCCCGACGGAAGCCGTTGACCTGGCCAACCGTGCCGGCGCCAAGGCACTGGCCCTGCATCACCTGGTGCCCGGGACAACCCCGCGCTCAGTATGGCAAGCCGCCGGCACCGGCTTCAGGGGCACCTACCATGTGCCCGAGGACCTGGACTGCATCCGCTTCAGCAGCAATGAATTCCCCCGTATTCTGGAAGAAATGGTTTCCACGCGATGACACTCTCCACCAGCACACCTTCCTCCGGCACGCCACTGCCCTCCGGCCGGGCTGCCGTGAAGGACAGCCTGAACACCAAGGCCATGCGCCGCATCCTGGCCTCCAGCTTCATCGGCAGCACCATCGAGTTCTACGACTTCGTCCTCTACGCCACCGCGGCCAGCCTGGTGTTCAACAAGGTCTTCTTTGCCAACATCCCGCCGGCGATCGGGCTCTTCGCCTCCTTCGGAACGCTCGCCGTCGGCTACGCCGCCCGCCCCCTCGGCGGCGCTATCTTCGGCCACTTCGGCGACCGGCTCGGCCGCAAAGGCTGCCTGATCGTTTCCATGGTGCTGATGGGTGCGGCCACCACCGCCGTCGGGCTGCTGCCCACCACCTCCCAGATCGGGGTCGCAGCCCCGATCCTGCTGGTGGTGCTGCGCATCATCCAGGGCCTGGCCGTCGGCGGCGAATGGGGCGGCGCCATGCTGGTGGCGCTGGAACACTCACCGGCCAAGCGCCGCGGCTTCGCCGCCAGCTTTGCCAACATGGGCGGCCCGGCCGGAGCCGTGCTGGCCACGCTGGCGGTCTCCGCTTTCTCCATCCTGCCCAAATCGGCGTTCCTGGCCTGGGGCTGGCGCGTGCCGTTCCTGCTCAGCCTGGTGCTGATCGCCGTCGGCCTGGTCATCCGCCTCAAGGTGGCCGAAACGCCGCTGTTCCTTGAATTGGAGCGCAAGGCGGAAAAGAAGCGTATCCCCGTCGTCGAGGTCTTCACCCGCTACCCGAAGAATCTGATCCTGGGCACCATTGCCGGGATGAGCTCCTACACCGTGCAGGGACTGATGACGGTCTGGGCCATCTCCTATGCCGTGGACCACGGTGTCAACCAGACCGGCGTGCTGAACGTCAAGGCCGTCGGTGCCACTTTGACCATTGTCGGTATCTGGTTCGCCGCCCGGCTGTGCGACAGGTACGGCCGCCGTCCGGTCATGCTGACCGGGATGATTGCCGGCGCGGTGCTGGCGTACCCGATCCTGTGGCTGCTCCAGACCAACACCCTGCTGGGCTTCGCCATCGGGCTGTTCCTGGCCAACGGCATCGTCCAGGGCGTCATCTTCGGCCCGTTCGGAGCCTACGTCGCGGAGCTGTTCCCCACCCGGGTGCGCTACACCGGTGCCTCGCTGACCTACCAGTCCGCCTCCACGCTCGGTGCCGGCTTCACGCCGATGATCGCCAGCAGCCTGGTGCTCGCCGCCGGCGGAAGCCTCTGGCTGGTAGGACTGGTCTGGCTGCTCTCCTTCGTGGTGGCCGCGGTCTGCGTGATGGCCACCAAGGAGGGCAAAGACCGGGACCTGAGCGCGGAGATGAAATAAGGCGAACGACGACGGCGGCAGGCCGGGCCCGCGGGACTTGGCCTGCCGCCGTCGTCGTTCCTACCCCTGCGCCCGGTCCTGCGCAGCGGAGGCACAGAAGTCCATCAGCGCGTTCAACCGAAGGGAAAGCTTCTGTCCGACGGGGTACGCGAAACAAATGTCACTGTGCCCGATCTCCCCTTCGATGGCCAGGCACACCACCGGCAACCCCTCATAGCTCACGTCCAGGGGCGGACGTTGGATCAGCACCGTATACCCCAGGCCACGGGCCACCATCCCACGGACCGCCTCGAAACTGGTGGAACGCCAGGCGATCTTCGGG
>DATIMB010000138.1:0-11459 GCA_035475875.1 Micrococcaceae bacterium | reverse complement strand
GGCCGAGTTCGCGGCTTCTTTTGCCGGGACGGCGGTAATGGACGCCAACGACCTGGGCGTGGTGGTGCTGGGCCACGACACCGGGCTGGCCAAGGACGTCGTCGAGGGGATCTTCCGGGACAACCCGCAGGGCCAGACCACGGAGACGACGCCGATGTCGATGGTGTTCCGGCAGGCGTTCTGAGAACTGACCACTTTTGGTGGCGACATGCCGACAGAACGGGAGACACGCCGTCGTCGGACGTCGTCCTGCAACCAAAGCTGGTCAGTTCCCAGCGCTGTCTGGGATCTGGCCTGTGGACGGCCCCCTGTGAAAGAGTCGCTTCATGACTTCTGACTCGACGACTGCCCGCCCTGAGGACAATCCCTTCCTGACCCCCAGCACGCTCCCCTATGGACTGCCGGACTTCGCCGCGATCAGGGACGAACACTTTGTCCCGGCCTTCGAAGCTGGCTTCGCCGAGCACCTGGCCGAGATCGCAGCCATTGCCGCCAACCCCGACGCGCCGACCTTCGAGAACACCGTGGTGGCGCTGGAACGTTCCGGCCAGTTACTGGAGCGCGTCAGCACGGTCTTCTTCAACAGCTCCAGTTCCCACGCCACGGACGCGATCCAGGCGATCGAGACGGAGGTCTCCCCGCGGCTCGCGGCGCACCAGGACAATGTCTACCTGGATGCGGGCCTGTTCCGGCGTTTCCAGGACCTGGGCACGGAGGGGCTCGACGGCGAATCCGTCCGGCTGCTGGAGGAATACCGCAAGGCCTTCCGGCGTGCCGGCGCGCAGCTTGATGAGGCGGCGCAGGTACGGCTCCGGGAAATCAACGCGGAATTGTCCACCCTAAGCACCAGCTTTTCCCAGGACGTGCTCAAGGACACCAACGACTCCGCCCTGCTGATCGAGGACCCGGCCGAGCTGGACGGCCTACCCGCTGAGGACCTTGCCACCGCCGCCCAGGCGGCCAAGGAGGCCGGGCACGACGGAAAGTACCTGCTGACCCTGATCCTGCCCACCAACCAGCCGGCCCTGGAGGTGCTGACCAACCGGGATACCCGGCGCCGGCTCTTCGAGGCCTCCGTCGCCCGCGGTTCACGCCCCAACGAGTTCAATGTCCTTGGCACCGCAGCCCGGATGGCGCAGCTGCGGGCGGAACGGGCGGCCCTGCTCGGCTACCCGACGCACGCCGACTACGCCACCGATGACCAGACTGCACCGTCCCTGGCGGCCATCCACGAGATGCTGGACAAGCTGGCTCCGGCGGCCGTACGCAATGCCCGGGCGGAAGCCCAGCTACTGGCGCAGGCAGCAGGCCACGAGCTGAAGCCCTGGGACTGGTCCTTCTACTCGGAACGGGTCCGGAAAGAGAAGTACAACGTCGATCTGGCCGCGCTCCGGCCCTATTTCGAACTGGAGCGGGTGCTAACCGACGGCGTGTTCTATGCCGCCAAGAGGCTGTACGGGCTTTCCTTCCAGGAACGGGCCGATCTTACCGGCTACCACCCGGACGTGCGCGTCTGGGAGGTCTTTAACGAAGACGGCAGCGCGTTGGGCCTGTTCCTGGGCGACTACTACACCCGGGACACCAAGAACGGCGGGGCGTGGATGAATCCGCTGGTGGAGCAGTCGCGGCTGCTGGGCCGGCAGTCCGTGGTGGTGAACAACCTGAACATCTCCAAGCCTCCGGCCGGAGAGCCCACACTGCTTAGCTACGACGAGGTGGTGACCTGCTTCCACGAATTCGGCCACGCCCTACACGGCCTCTTCTCCGCGGTCACCTACCCGCGGTTCTCCGGCACCAACGTTCCCCGCGACTTCGTCGAGTACCCCTCGCAGGTCAACGAGATGTGGATCCTCTGGCCGGAAATCATCGCCAACTACGCACGGCACCATCTCACCGGCGAGCCGCTGGCACCGGAGCAGATCTCCCGGCTTGAGGAGGCCCGGCTCTGGGGCGAGGGCTTCGCCACCACCGAGTACCTGGGCGCCGCCCTGCTGGACCTGGCCTGGCACGAACTGGAGCCCGGCGCAGAGATCGCTGATCCGCTGGCCTTTGAGGCCCGCGCACTGGCCGAGGCGGGGGTGGACCTGGAACTGGTCCCGCCGCGGTACCGGACCGGCTACTTCAAGCACATCTTCGCCGGCGGCTACTCGGCAGGCTACTACGCGTACATCTGGAGCGAGGTGCTGGACGCGGACACGGTGGAATGGTTCAAGTCCGACGGCGGGCTGACGCGCAGCAACGGAGACCACTTCCGCGCCACCCTGCTCTCGCGCGGCAACAGCCAGGACCCGCTGCAGTCCTTCCGGGATTTCCGCGGACGCGACGCCGAACTGGGGCCCCTGCTGGCCCGGCGCGGACTGGAGTGAGGCAGGAGCGAGGCTGCCGTGATGCGGTAGCCGCAGCGGCGCCCTTGGTCTCCAAGAACTGACCAGCATTGGATCCGACATGCCGGGATGCTGGCAGACACGCCGGATTTTGGGGCCCTCCCGGGTTCAAAAGTGGTCAGATCCCAGAGCCAAACCCTCGGCGCAGCCTCAACTGAGCCGCTCAGGACGCAGGCCGATGCCGACCAACCGCGCGGGCAGGGCCTGCAGCCGGGGAAAGGCGGCCAGCAGGTGCAGAAGGGCCGGGGCCTTAACCGGCCCGCTGCTGGCCAGCGTGGGCGCCACCAGGAAGCGCTGCGCCGCCCGCTGCAGCAGCTGGGTACCCGCCGTCGGGAACCAGCGGCGCCGCTGCACGGAAGCCAGGGTCCGGGCATCCAGCCCGCCGGCCAACAGCGGGCCGGCCAGGATGCGGGCCGCGCAGACGGCGTCCTGCACGGCAAGATTGATGCCCACCCCACCCACCGGGGACATTGCATGCGCCGCATCGCCAATGAACAGCAATCCGGGCTTGGACCAGTGCCGCAGCCTGTCCAGCCGCACCGTGAGCGTCTTAACGTCATCCCAGCCGCGGATCTGGGAAACGGCGCCGGCCAGCCCCGGAGCGGCCTCCGCCACCGAACGCCGGAACGCCTCGATTCCTGCTGCCCGCACCTGGGCGTCGCCGCCTTTGGGGATCACGTAGGCCACCTGCCAGTAGTCCCCGCGGTCGATGGCCAGCAGCAGACGGGCCGGGCCGAAGTGCATATCCAGACCCTCGGGGGCATCCTTCCCACGGCTGATCCGGAACCAGAGCACGTCCATCGGCGCTCCGAACTGCCTGGGCCGCAGGCCCGCGCACTCGCGCAACACCGAGCCCCTGCCGTCGGCGGCCACCGTCAGCTTGGACCCGACCTCCACCCCACCCTCCGGGCTCGTGGCGCGCACGCCTGTTACCGCGCCCCGGGCCTGCAGCAGGCCCACCGCCTCGTGGTTGCGCAGCAGGTGAAAATTAGGCAGTTCTCCGGCAGCCTTCGCCAGCACGTTCAGGAAATCCCACTGCGGCATGAACCGGATGTAGGGATGGGCGATGCGCAACCGGCTGAAGTCCGCGACCTGGAACGTTCCGTCGGCGAAGTTCGTGCGCAGGCCGGTGACATCGCGGTGCGGGACCTGCGCCAATTCATCGGACAGGCCCAGCTGATCCAACACGTCAAGGGTGGAGGGATGCACGGTGTCGCCGCGGAAGTCGCGGAAGAAGTCCTGGTGTTTTTCCAGCACCGTCACGTCAATGCCCTGCCGGGCCAGCAGCAGGCCCAGCATCATCCCCGCCGGTCCCCCGCCGACAATGCATACATCCGTTTGGGTGATCGTCGGACGGCTTTCAGGGCTCATGGGCCCATTATGGCAGTCACAGGTTTTTCCCCACCATCGAGTGAGCGGATAGTGCTCGTCTCAGGGCTGAGACGAGCACTATCCGCTCAGTCGATGAAGGCTTTTACCAGCCGCGGGTGGCCAGCCGGTGCGGCTCGGGGATCTCGTCCACGTTGATGCCGACCATGGCTTCGCCCAGTCCCCGGGAGACCTTGGCGATGACGCTGGGGTCGTCGTAGAAGGTGGTGGCCTTCACGACGGCGGCGGCACGCTGCGCCGGGTTGCCGGACTTGAAGATGCCGGAGCCAACGAAAACGCCGTCGGCGCCCAGCTGCATCATCATCGCAGCGTCGGCCGGAGTGGCGATGCCGCCGGCGGTGAAGAGCACCACGGGCAGCTTGCCGGTGGCGGCGATTTCCTTGACCAGCTCGTAGGGCGCCTGCAGTTCCTTGGCGGCGACGTAGAGCTCGTCCTCGGGAAGGGTGGAGAGCCGCCTGATTTCCGCGCGGATCTGGCGCATATGGGTGGTGGCGTTGGAAACGTCCCCGGTGCCGGCCTCGCCCTTGGAGCGGATCATGGCAGCACCTTCATTGATGCGGCGCAGGGCCTCGCCCAGGTTGGTGGCACCGCAGACGAACGGCACCGTGAAGTTCCACTTGTCGATGTGGTGGGTGTAGTCGGCCGGGGTGAGGACTTCCGACTCGTCGATGTAGTCCACACCGAGGGACTCCAGGACCTGGGCCTCCACGAAATGGCCGATCCGGGCCTTGGCCATCACCGGAATGGAAACGGCTTCAATGATCTGGTCGATCATGTCCGGGTCGGACATCCGGGAAACGCCGCCCTGGGCGCGGATATCGGCCGGGACGCGCTCGAGCGCCATCACGGCGACGGCACCGGCATCCTCGGCGATGCGTGCCTGCTCGACGTTGACCACGTCCATAATGACGCCGCCCTTGAGCATTTCCGCCATGCCGCGCTTGACCCGGCTGCTTCCGGTGACATTGGCGGTCGCGCCGGCAGCTGCTCCGCCGGAGACGGGCGTTACATCTGGTGTAGACACAAAGAACCCCTATGAAAAAGTAGGTGAAAAGCCTTCTAATAAGGCCTGGGTAGGTACTTTCAATACTAGTCCTCGGCCCCTGTGCCGCCGAACACGGTTACGGACCACAGAAAAACGTGTGGCCCTTAAGCTGTGTGGCCCTTAAGCCCAGCCGCGGTGCGGGCGCTTTACCGGCTCAGCGGGACTCGTGGGGCTTCGGCGCCATCCGGACGTTGTTCCTGTGGCCGGCGCCGCCAGGGGACGCGCCGTCCGCGGGCTGGCTGCCATCTCCCGCGGGCGACCTGCCATCTCCCGCGGGTGACCTGCCAGCGTCAGCCGGGGACCCGCCGTCGGCCGCCAGCGCCTGCCGGCGGACGGTCAGCACGCGCTGGAAGACCGTGACCAGGCTGGCGATGGCCAGCAGGATCAGCACGACCAGCAGGAACGCGTTGGGCAGGCCCAGTCCCACCAGCCCGGTGGCCACCAGCACGACGACGAGGCGGTCCGAGCGCTCAGCGATACCGACGTTGGCGGTCATCCCCAGCCCTTCCGCCCTGGCCTTGGCGTACGAGACGATGCTGCCCAGGACCAGGCAGACCAGCGCCATGACCGCGATGAAGTGGTTATTGCCTCCGGTGAAATACCAGACGATGATGCCGGCAAAGACAGCGCCGTCGCCCACCCGGTCCAAGGTTGAGTCCAGGAACGCGCCCCAGCGTCCGGAATGGCCCAGGGCGCGGGCCATCAGGCCATCGACGATGTCGGAGAAGACAAAGACGGTGATCACCACGGTGCCCCAGAACAGCTGTCCGAGCGGGTATCCGATCAGGGCACCGGCGGCCACACCCAAGGTACCGACGATGGTCACCGCATCGGGTGAGACCCGGAGCCGGATCAGCAGGTTGGCCACCGGAGTGAAGATGGCGGCGAAGAAGGCACGGGCATATTTGTTGAGCATCAGGTCTCCCCCCGGCCGGCTTGACGGCCAGCTTGACGGGCGGCCTCCTGCGAGCCGCCCTCCTGGAAGGCAGGCTCCGGCGAAGCACCGTCCTGCGAGCCGCAGGGCGAGCCGCCGGGCTGTCCAACTGGCTGCCCCGCCCACTCGGACCAGGTATCCGCGATCAGCTGCCGGGCGTCGGCCAGCGTCTGTGTGATGGCTTTGGTCTGCGCGATGATGGGCAGGAAATTACTGTCTCCGCCCCAGCGCGGCACCACGTGCTGATGCAGGTGCGCGGAAATGCCGGCGCCGCCGGTCACGCCCTGGTTCATGCCCAGGTTGAAGCCGGAGGGATTGGACACCTTGCGCAGCACCTGCATCGAGGTCTGCGTCACGGTGGAGAACTCCTCCGTCTCCTGTGCCGTGAGGTCGGTGTAGTCCGGCACGTGCCGGTACGGGCAGACCAGCAGGTGGCCGGGGTTGTACGGAAACAGGTTCAGGATGACGTAAACCAGCGTGCCGCGGTAGACGATCAGCGAATCCTCGTCCGAGCGGGACGGTGCCACGCAGAACGGGCACTCGTCCTTCTCGTACTGGTCCTGGCCGCCCTGGATGTAGGCGAGCCGGTGCGGCGTCCAGAGCCGCTGGAAGGCGTCCGGCACACCGGGCAACTCAAAATCGTCCTGTACGGCCACCTTGGATTCACTCAACGGTCCATCCTTACGCCGTGCGGTTCCGGACGGTCTCGACGATGCGCGCCACGGCCTCGTCAACGGGCACCCCGTTGTCCTGGCTGCCGTCCCGGAAGCGGAAGGAAACGGCGCCGGCCTCGACGTCGTCGCCGCCTGCAATAAGCACAAACGGGACCTTTTCCTTGCTGGCCGTGCGGATCTTCTTCGGGAACCGGTCCGAGGAGGTGTCCACCTCGGCACGGATGCCCTGCGCCTTGAGCTTGGCGACGACGTCGAACATGTAGTCGTTGAACGCCTCCGCCACCGGGATCCCGACCACCTGCACCGGAGCCAGCCAGGCCGGGAACGCGCCCGCATAATGCTCGGTGAGCAGGCCCATGAACCGCTCCACGGAGCCGAACAGGGCACGGTGGATCATCACCGGACGCTGCCGGCTGCCGTCCGCGGCCTGGTACTCGATTTCGAACCGCTCCGGTGTGTTGAAGTCCAGCTGGATGGTGGACATCTGCCAGGTCCGGCCGATCGCGTCCTTGGCCTGGACCGAAATCTTGGGGCCGTAGAAGGCAGCGCCGCCCGGATCCGGCACCAGGTCCAGGCCGGAGGCCTCAGCGACCTCCGCCAGGGTCCGGGTGGCCTCCTCCCACAGGTCGTCCGAGCCGACGAACTTGTCCTCGTTCTTGGTGGAGAGCTCCAGGTAGAAATCGTCCAGCCCGTAATCCTTGAGCAGGCCGAGCACAAAGTTCAGTGTGTTCGCCAGCTCGTCCTTCATCTGGCCGCGGGTGCAGTAGATGTGCGCATCGTCCTGGGTCATGCCGCGGACCCGGGTCAGCCCGTGGATCACGCCGGACTTCTCGTACCGGTAGACGGAGCCGAACTCGAACAGCCGCAGCGGCAGTTCGCGGTAGGAGCGGCCGCGGGCCCGGTAGATCAGGGTGTGCATCGGACAGTTCATCGGCTTGAGGTAGTAGTCCACCCCGGGCTTGCGCACGGTGCCGTCCTCGTCCAGTTCCGCATCCACGTGCATCGGCGGGAACATGCCGTCCCGGTACCAGTCCAGGTGGCCGGAAACCTCGTACAGGTGCCCCTTGGTGATGTGCGGGGTGTAGACGAACTCGTAGCCGGCTTCCTCATGCCGGCGGCGGGAGTAGTCTTCCATCTCCTTGCGGATGATGCCGCCCTTGGGGTGGAACACCGGCAGGCCGGAGCCCAGCTCGTCCGGGAAGGAAAACAGGTCCAGCTCCACGCCCAGCTTGCGGTGGTCCCGGCGTTCCGCCTCGGCCATCCGCTCCTGGTAGGCCTTCAGCTCCTCCTTGGTGGGCCAGGCCGTGCCGTAGATGCGCTGCAGCTGCTTGTTGTTCTGGTTTCCGCGCCAGTAGGCGGCCGCGGAGCGGGTCAGCGCGAAGGCGTTGGAGATCAGTTTGGTGTTGGGCAGGTGCGGTCCGCGGCACAGGTCGCACCAGACCACGTTGCCCTCGCGGCGGTCGACGTTGTCGTAGATGGTCAGCTCCGCGCCGCCCACCTCCACGTTCGCGCCGTCGTCGGACGTCACCGCGTCCGCCCCGGGCCCGCCCTTGAGCCCGATCAGCTCCAGCTTGTAGGGCTCATCCTTCATCGCCTCGCGGGCCTCGTCCTCGGTGACCACGCGCCGGACGAACCGCTGGTTGGCGTTGACGATCTTGAGCATCATCTTTTCGAGCTGCTTGAGGTCCTCCGGGGTGAACGGCTCGGCCACGTCGAAGTCGAAGTAGAAGCCGTCGGTGATGTAGGGCCCGATCCCGAGCTTCGCGTCGGGGCGCAGCTGCTGCACGGCCTGCGCCATGACGTGCGCGGTGGAGTGGCGCAGCACATTCAGCCCGTCCGGGGAGTCGAGAGGAACGGCTTCAACGGCGGCGTCGGGGGGCAGCGGCTGGTCCAGGTCCGTCAGCTGGCCATTGACGCGGACGACGACGACGTCCCGGCGGTCGCGGAACAGGTCACCTCCGGTGGTCCCCGCCGTCACCGTGGTCGCCTCGCCGTCGACGTCCAGGCTCATTTGCGTATCCACGGGGGCTGTTGGTTCCGGCACTACTGCTCCTCAATTCGGTTGAATGGCTCCGTTTAAGCAACATACGGGGGTTACTGTGAGCCACTACCGATGCTATCGGGTCGTCTGCGGGCCAACCAACACGCCACGGCCGCCGGACTGCTACCGGCCCAGATAGCTCATGACCGCCACCGCCATGGCCTTGGCGCCGGTGGCGAAGGACGGGCCAAACACCGGGGCAAAATGCCCGTTGTGGTTCGGAGGAATCACCTGGGCCAGGGTGCCGGCCTCCGCGGCGGAGGCGTAGAGCTGAGGATCAAAGCCGCCAAAGAACCAGAACTGGTACGGCACGCCGAGGGCGACGGGAACGACACTGAAATCCTCACTGGCCGTTTCCGGCTCCGCGGTCACCGCCTTATCCCCGAAGTAGTGGCCGAACGCCGCAGCCACCCGGGCGTGCACGTTGGCCGAGTTTTCCGTCAGCGGGAACTGGTCGTAGTACTCGATCACCGGTGGTTTCGGGGAGCCGGAGGCTTCGCATTCCGCCCGGACGATGCGTTCGAGCGCGGCCATGACCCGGGCACGTGTCGCCTGTTCGTAGCTGCGCAGGTTCAGCAGCAGGGTCGCCTCGCCGGGGATGACGTTGCTCTTGGAACCGGACTGGAAACTGCCCACGGTGACCACGGCGAAGGTGCCCGGCTGAAGTTCCCGCGAGACAATCGCGTTCAGGCGCATCACGATCGCACTGCCCAGCAGCACCGCGTCGATCCCCCGGTGCGGCATCGACCCGTGCGTTCCCTTGCCGTAAACGGTGACCTTGACGCTGTCCCCCGCAGACATGATGGCCCCCGCGCGGGTGGCGACGGTGTCATACGGCAGGCCCATCACGTGCTGGCCCAGCGCAACGTCCGGCTTCGGAATCAGACCGGCCAGCCCGCCGTCGACCATGGACTGTGCACCGGCACCGACCTCCTCGGCCGGCTGGAACAGGGCAATAAACGTCCCGGACCAGGCTTCCCGGTTCCCGGACAGCAGCGCGGCCGCCGCCAGCAGGCAGGTCACATGCATGTCGTGGCCGCAGGCGTGCATCAGCGGCACGGTTTTACCGTCCGTGTCCACCGTGGTGGCAGTGGAGGCATACGGCAGCCCGGTCTCTTCGTGCACCGGCAGGGCGTCCATGTCCGCCCTGGACAGCACGGTTTTGCCGGCTCCGTTGCGCAGGATGCCCACCAGTCCGGTGGCGCCGATCTTTTCGTGCACCTCAAATCCCAGTTCGCGCAGCCGGTCCGCAACCCGGGAGGCGGTGCGGGTTTCCTGGAAGCTGAGCTCCGGATGCCGGTGCAGGTCCTCGTAGAACTCCTGGTGCCAGCCGGTGATTTTTGGCAGTCCGTCGAGGAGCTGTTCGGTGGTGTCCATAGCTCCTGTTCTACCAGCTATCCACCGGCCCGATGGCTATCCGCCCAATCCGGTGACGGCCAGGGTGCGGCGTGTGCCGGCCAGCACGTCCCGCGGCTGCGGCGGCAGCGGATGCCCCGGCGCCACGCCTGCCGGCAGCGGCAGCGTGTCCGTCTGTGACAGGTCCCAGGCCTCCAGGGCCTGCAGGCTGATCCCGCGCGGACCGGTCCGGCGGGTGAGTCCGCGGATGAGCAGCATCCGGGTGCCGAAGAGCAGCGGGCCGGATTTCTCCTGCGCCTCATGGAAGAACGTCGCATCCACACAGCCGGTGCCGTCGTCGATGCTGATGAAGACCACGCGGCGACCCCCGCGCATAGGCGGGGTCTGGGTTGCCACCCGGATACCGGCGACCAGGACCTCGGAATTGTTGCGCATGCCCAGCAGTTTGTCCGCCGTCGTCACCCCCAGCGCGTCCAGCAGCGGGCGGTAGCTGGATATCAAGTGGTCGCTGACGTCCATCGCCAGCAGGTCCAGCTCGGTACGGACCTTTTCCACGGCGGTGGGCTCGGGCAGCCGGTCCTTCAGGTTGTCCAGTTCCAGGTCCCCCAGCGGCAGGTGCAGCTGGCCCTCGATCGGTTCCCAGCGTTTATTGGCGTTCCGGACCGGCAGGCTCTGCAGGTGGGCAATCAGATCCGCGCGGCTGGCCGTGGAACCGGTCTCCCCCTTCGAAGCCAGATGCAGGGAATCGAACGCTCCCAGCTGGGCCAGCCGCTTCATGGTCGACCGGCCCACCTTCGCCCGGGTGCGCAGGTCGGCCAGCGAGTCATAGGGCTGATGTGCCACGATCCGTTTCAGCTCGGTGCCGGAAAGGCCGTAGATCCCGGCCAGGCTCATCCGGATGCCCAACCGCCGCCGCGGCTCCTCCACCCACTCCACGCGGTACTCCCCGGTGCTGCGGTTGATGTCCAGCGGCAGGATGGGAATGCCCATCCTGCGCGCCTCGGCCACCAGCAGCCGGCGCGGATACATGCCCGGATCGTGCTCCCACAAACCGGCCAGGAAGGCCTCGGGATGGTGCGCCTTCAGCCATGCGGACTGGTAGGTGGGCACGGCAAAGGCGGCGCCGTGGGCCTTGCAGAAGCCGAAGCTGCCAAAGGACTTCAGGGTGTCCCAGACCTGGTCAATCACCTCCAGCGAGAACTGCTTCTTCCGGGCCTCGCGCCGGAAGTACTCCTCCACCGCCGGCTCCGCGGCCTCATTGCCCAGCGCGCGCCGGAATTCATCCGCCCGGGCCAGGCCGCAGCCGGTCATCACGTCGAAGGTCCGCAGCACCTGTTCGTGGAAAACGGTGACCCCGTGGGTTTCCTTCAGCGCCGGAATGAGCGCCGGATGCGGATAGACCTCCGGGGCAAAACCATGCCGGTTCTCCAGGTACGGCTTGACCATGTTCGATTTCATCGGGCCGGGCCGGAACAGTGAAATGTCGATGATCAGGTCGTTGAACTCGCGCGGGGCCATCTTGCCGACCAGCTCGCGCTGCCCGGGCGATTCGATCTGGAAGCAGCCCAGGGTGTGGGTGCTGCGGATCAGTTCATAGGTGGCCTCGTCGTCCAGCGGGACGGCATTGAGGTCTATC
>DATIMB010000137.1:0-5012 GCA_035475875.1 Micrococcaceae bacterium | reverse complement strand
CGGTTCAGGTCCTTGCGCGCGTCGCGTTTCTCCGCTTCGCTGGGGCCCGAGTCTGCTCCGGCGCCAGATGCCGAGGAACCGGCGGCCGGGGATCCGGACGGCGTGCCCTGGCCGGCAAGGGCGGCTTCGCGCAGCTGCAGGTACTGCTCCACGCCGCCGGGCAGGTCGCGGATCTTGCCGTCGCCCAGCAGCGCCATCTGGTGGTCGGTGGCCCGCTCCAGCAGGTACCTGTCGTGCGAAACCACCACCAGCGTTCCGGGCCAGCCGTCCAGTACGTCCTCCACCGCAGCCAGGGTGTCGGTGTCCAGGTCGTTGGTGGGCTCGTCGAGCATCAGCACGTTCGGTTCCCCCACCAGCAGCCGCAGCAGCTGCAGACGGCGACGCTCACCGCCGGAGAGCGAGCGCACCTGGGTCCACTGTTTCTCGTTGGTGAAGCCAAGCTGTTCCACCAGCTGGCCGGCGGTGAGCTCGCGGCCGCCCACGCTGAAGGTGCGCTTCTCCCGCTCAATCACCTCGATCACGCGCAGGTCCAGCACGTCGTCGAGCTCTTTGACCTCCTGGCTGAGCACGGCCGTCTGCACGGTTTTACCGCGCTTGAGCCGTCCGGCGGTCGGGGCAATCTCGCCGTTGAGCAGGCGCAGCAGAGTGGTCTTGCCGGCGCCGTTGACGCCCACCAGGCCCAGCCGCTCGCCGGGTGCCAGGCGCAAGGTGATGTTGTTGAACAGCGGGGTTGCGCCGTCGGCTGAGCCGTCGTAGCTCAGGCTGACGTTCTCCAGGTCCAGCACGTCCTTGCCCAGCCGTGCGGTGGCCATCTTGTTCAGCGACAGTGAATCGCGGGGCTCCGGGACGTCGGCGATGAGCTCGTTGGCGGCCTCGATCCGGAATTTCGGTTTGGCCGTGCGGGCCGGGGCACCGCGGCGCAGCCAGGCCAGCTCCTTCTTTACCAGCTGGGCCCGCTTGTTTTCGACGACGGCGGCCATCCGGTCCCGCTCGGCCCGGGCCAGCACGTAGGCGGCATAACCGCCGTCGAACGGATCCACTATCGCGTCGTGGACCTCCCAGGTGCGGGTGCAGACCTCGTCGAGGAACCAGCGGTCGTGGGTGACGACGACGAACGCGCCCTCGTTGGCCCGCCAGCGGTTCTTCAGGTGCCGGGCCAGCCAGGCCACCCCCTCCACATCCAGGTGGTTGGTGGGCTCGTCCAGCATGATGACGTCGTCGTCGCCGATCAGCAGCTTGGCCAGCGCCACCCGGCGCTTCTGGCCGCCGGAGAGGGAGTGGACGTTGGCGTGCCAGTCGACCTCGCCCACCAGGCCGCCCATCACCTCGCGGATCTTCGGGTTGGAGGCCCACTCGTGGTCCGCGGCGTCCCCGACAATGGCCTCCCCCACCGTCAGGTCGGCATCCAACACGTCCGACTGGTCGAGGTAGCCGACGTGGACGCCTCCGCGCAACGTGACCCGGCCGGAATCCGGGCTCTGCCGGCCCGCCAGCAGGCGCATCAGGGTGGATTTGCCGTCGCCGTTGCGCCCGACGATGCCGATCCGGTCCCCCTCCTCGAGGCCGAGGGTAACGCCGTCCAGTACCACGCGGGTCGCGAATTCAACGGTGAGGTTTTCGCCGCCAAGAAGGTGTGCCACTCATCAACCACTTTCGAAAAGAATCAAGGCCAGCAATTCTACGCCTGGCGTTGCCCGGACCAATCCGGGTCAGGCCCGCTCCAGTCCCAGCCTTTCCACAAATGGCAGGAAGTCACGGTCGGAGAACAAGAGGCTGTGCCCGTGCTCGATGCAGAACGACGCAATGATCACATCGGCAGTCTTGCGAACTGTGACCCCCTGCTTTCGAAGCGTCCGGTAGTTCTCTGCAGCGCGAACTGCGGCGTCCACCCCGAGCATCGGATAGACCGTCAAAGTGAGCAGTCCGCTGCGGACGCGGTCAAAGTCCTGGTCGGCGTGGAATCCTTGAAGAACTTCCGTCAGGATCAGGTCTCCGACAGCAATCGGATCTACACCTAAAAGCGAGTAAAGGCGGTCGGCCTCCGCCGAGTCCGTGCCGTTGAAGAAGTCGATCCACACACTGGAATCGACGATGATCACGAAGCGTCGCGCCGCATTTGGTCGAGGTCGCCCTCCCACACCATCTGGCCCCGCAATGCTCGCAACTGCCCCTGACGACCGAGACGGACCAGCAATTCCAGACCGCGGGAGACAGTCTCCTTCTTGGTCGCCGCCCCGGTCACGGCCTGAGCCTGGGCTAATAGTGCATCGTCAATGTCGATGTTGGTGCGCATCATGGCCTCCCAATGTGTATTTTATCCAGCAAACGTACACATCGCAATCATCGAACGCCACTAGTGCACGAGGTCGGAGACGACCTTGCTGCCGTGTACAGGGCCGTGGACCGCGATGGCGTGGCGGCCCTCGGCCGACAGCCGTTCGGCCAGGACCCGCGCCTGGTCCTCGTCGCCGGCCAGCATCGCCACCGTCGGCCCCGACCCGGACACCAGGCAAGCCAGCGCGCCGTGCCGGGCGCCGCCGTCGAGCACGTCCAGCAGCTGCGGTGCCAGCGCCACCGACGCGGACTGCAGATCGTTGACCAGCACACCCGCCAGCGCCTCGGCATCCCCGGCCCGAAGCGCTTGGAGCACCACCGGATCCACCTGGGCCGGATCTGCCCCCGCCGGGCCCTCCGCGGCCGGGTGAACCGGGCCGCGGCTTCCGAGCGTGTCACTTCCGGCCGCGGCCCGCAGTTTGTCCAGCTGCGCGTAGACCGCCGGCGTGGAAAGCCCGTAATCCGCCTGGACCAGCACCCAGTGCAGCGGCACCGGCGCCAGTGCCGGGGTGAGCTCGTCGCCGACCCCGAGCCCCACGGCGGCGCCGCCGAGCAGCGCGAACGGGACGTCAGCGCCAAGCTCGGCTGCCAGATGGGCCAGTTCCTCACGGGAGAGCCCGCTGTCCCAAAGCGTGTCGCAGGCCAGCAGCGTGGCGGCCGCGTCCGCCGAGCCGCCGCCCATGCCTCCGGAGACGGGGACGCGCTTGGTGATTTCCAGGTGCACGCCGGTCGCGTGCTCGCTGACCTCCGCCATCAGCCGGGCCGCCCGGACGGCAAGATTTCGCTCATCCAGCGGGATGCCCAGTTCCTGGGCGGTCGCGCCGCCGTCCTTGAGGCTGACCGTGATGCCCCGTTTAGCGGTGCTGGTGGCGGTGACCTCCTCGTAGAGCGACACCGCCAGGTAGACACTGGCCACCGGGTGATAGCCGTCGTGGCGCGGAGTTCCGACGCGGAAGGACACATTGATTTTCCCGGGCGCCTTGACCCGGACGGTTCTGCCGGCCAGGGAATTCCGCGCGGGACTCATAGCTTCCAACTTAGGGCACCGGCCACCAGGCGGCCAACTGGCATTCGTGGTGCGCCGGCCAGGAGGCGAACGGCGGAGCCTGGAGCGGTTTCAGGCCAGCAGGGGGATCTTGGCCTCGGCGATCCGTGCGTAGGCCGCCACGTCGATGACCTCGCCGCGCGCGCCGGGATCGACGTTGGCCGCGAGCAGGCACCGTTCGGCTTCCGCTGCGCCGCCGGCCCATCCTGAGAGCGCTGCGCGCAGGGTTTTGCGCCGCTGGGCGAAGGCGGCGTCGACGACGGCGAACACCTCGGCGCGGCTGGCACGGGTGGCCGGGGGCTCGTGGCGGGTGAAGGAAACCAGGCCGGAGGAAATCTTCGGGGCCGGCCAGAACACGTTCATGCCGATCACCCCGGCCTTGCGCATCTGGGAATACCAGGCGGCCTTGACCGACGGAACGCCGTAGGTCTTGGAGCCCGGACCGGCGGCCAGCCGATCTGCCACCTCATCCTGGACCATGACCAGGCCGTGCTGCAGGGACGGGAAATGCTGGAGCAGGTGCAGCACCACCGGAACCGCCACGTTGTAGGGCAGGTTTGCCACCAGCGCGGTCGGCCGGGTGGGCAACTCGGTCACGCGCATGGCATCGGAGAGGACCACGTCCAGGTTTCCGGCCAGCTCCGGCCGGAACGCCGCCACGGTGTGCGGCAGTTTCGCTGCCAGGACGGGGTCGATTTCGACGGCGGTGACCCGGGCTGCGGCGTCCAACAGGCCCAGCGTCAGCGAGCCGAGCCCGGGGCCGACCTCAAGCACGGTTTCCTCCGGGCCGAGGTGGGCCGTTGCCACAATCCTGCGGATGGTATTTCCATCGATGACGAAGTTCTGGCCCAGCGTTTTGGTGGGCCGGACACCGATTTCCTCCGCGAGCCGCCGGATTTCCGAGGCTCCGAGCAGGGGCTGGGCCTTGACCGTCCGGGGTTGGTCGGGTCGGCCGGTCTGCGGATCGGATTCGGGCTCAGTCACCCTGCCATCGTAGTGGAGTTGCGGCGTGCCTACCGGGAGGCGGCGGACGCGCAGCCCCACGGCGAGAGCCCGGCCTTGGCGTAGTAGGCGTTCGCGACGGCGATCTGCTGCTCACGGCTGGCCAGGTCGGCGCGCGGGGCGTACGCGCCGCCGCCGTTTGCCAGCCAGGAACCGCTGTCGAACTGCAGGCCGCCGTAGTAGCCGTTTCCGGTGTTGATTTGCCAGTTTCCGCCGGACTCACACTGGGCGATCTTGTCCCACATGCCCGCGTTCATGACGGCCGGGGCGGCTGCACCGGTGTTTGCGCCGGCGTTGCTGGCCGCAGCAGCGGCGGGCCGGTCCTTGCCGCCTACGGTGATCTTCTGGTCCACCGGAGGCGTGGCCACCTGCTGGCCGGTCTGCGTACGGCTGACTTCGCGGCCGTCGACGGTGACCACCTTGAAGCTGGTCTCCAGCTTGCCGGCCACGCCCGCCTGGGTGACGCTCTGCTGGTCCTTGAACGTGTTCGGGTCCACGGTCTTGTCTGTCTTAAAGGGGATGTCTGTGGTGACGGTGGCGCTGCCGGAGTCGTTCACCCGGGAGACTTTGACCACCATGTTGTTCACCACCGGGGCGTCGGCCGGCTGGGAGAGCAGATCGGCCGGGCCTA
>DATIMB010000136.1:0-2280 GCA_035475875.1 Micrococcaceae bacterium | reverse complement strand
GCCCAGGGCATCTTCGTAAACTTCAACAACGTGCTGACCACCTCGCGGAAGAAGCCGCCGTTCGGCATCGCGCAGATTGGCAAATCCTTCCGCAACGAGATCACCCCGGGCAACTTCATCTTCCGTACCCGGGAGTTCGAGCAGATGGAGATGGAATTCTTCGTCGAGCCGGGCACCGACGAGCAGTGGCAGGAATACTGGATGGAAACCCGGATGAAGTGGTACACGGACCTGGGGATCCGGCCGGAGAACCTGCGCTTCTTCGAGCACCCGCAGGACAAGCTGAGCCACTACTCCAAGCGCACCGCGGACATCGAGTACCGCTTCGGCTTCCAGGGATCCGAGTGGGGTGAGCTGGAAGGCATCGCCAACCGCACGGACTTTGACCTGTCCACGCACTCCAAGGCCTCGGGCACCGAATTGAGCTACTTCAACCAGGCCACCAACGAGCGCTTCACCCCGTACGTGATTGAGCCGGCGGCCGGTCTGACCCGGTCGCTGATGGCGTTCCTGGTGGATTCCTACACCGAAGACGAGGCGCCCAACGCCAAGGGCGGAGTGGATAAGCGCACGGTGCTGAAGCTGGATGCACGGCTGGCTCCCATCAAGGCGGCCGTCCTTCCGCTGAGCCGCAACGAGGAGCTGTCCCCGAAGGCCAGGGAGCTGGCGGCTGCGCTGCGGAAGAACTGGAACATCGACTTCGACGACGCCGGTGCCATCGGCCGGCGCTACCGGCGCCAGGACGAGGTTGGTACCCCGTTCTGCATCACCGTTGACTTCGACACGCTCGATGACCATGCGGTCACCATCCGGGAGCGGGATTCCATGGCACAGGACCGTGTGTCGCTGGACAAGGTGGAGGGCTACCTGGCAGCCCGGCTGGTCGGGGCCTAGGACCACGATGCCTGAACTGACCTACCGTGGATGGCGCGAGGATGACGACCTGGCGCTGAATGAGATCTGGGGCGATCCGGAAACGCCGCAGGCCGCCCAGTTCCGTGGTGCGCTGGCGCCGTCCACGGGGTCCGACGGCGGCGCCGGAACAGCATGGCGATACTGCCTGGTCGCGGAGGATCACGGGATTCCGGTGGCAGCGGGTGTCGTCTATGAGACCAGCCTGCACGTGGAGCGCTTGTGGGCGTACGTGGAGGTGGCCAAGGATCACCGACGCGCAGGGGTCGGCAGCACGCTGTTGGCCATGTTGCGCCGGGAGGCCGAAGACGCCGTGGAGTCCGGGCTGGTCACTGTCGGCAAGTTGCGCAGCAAGGTCCAACCGGGAACACCGGGCGCGGCCTTTGCCGAAGCGGCCGGCCTGGTCCCGATCCAGCGCAGCCGGCTGGTGGTGGTCCATCCCGGAACCCTGAAACTCCCGGTCTTCGGCGACGGGACGGAGGAGGCTGCCACGGCGCAAGTGCAGGATCTGGCCACCGGATCGGTGGAACTGACCGACATCGTTGGACGGTACTACAGTTCGGTGCACGCCTGGGATCCCACCGGGGAGCTGTCGGTGGGGCAGGTGCAGCGGCTGTTCCTGGACGATCTTTCCGGCGCGCACGGGGCGATCGTGCTCCGCGAGCCGCCCGCCAGCGCGTTTGGCGCTTCGGTGGAGCCCAGCCGGAAGGGGCGGATCCGGGCCTTTGCCATCAGCTACACGCAGGGGGCCCAGGACGTTCCCACCGATGTGTTCCTGGGGCACGAGCCCGGGTTGCCCGCGCCGGAGGCCGAGTCCGCGGTCCGCGACCTGCTGGCACTGGTGGCCCACCAATACCCGGTGGTGCTGGAACTGGACGATTCGATGGAAGCCCTGCGCGCCGTCGTCGAGCCTTTGCTTGCCGAAGGTAAGGCCGTGCAGGACGGTCCGGACACGCTGGTGGTCAGCGACTGAGCCAACCTCGGCGGCCGGGGGGCGGCTACTGCATGGTGAAGCGTCGGGCCACAATGTCCTGCAGGCGGCTGGAGCTGAAAAGCTTTCCGACGACGGCGTTCCTGGCCGCCATGATGGGCGGCGGCAACGGGCGCCCGAGCGCCATGTTCAGGTGCGACTGCCGGACGGCGCGGGCCGCTGCCCGCTGGCGCGCCCGTTCGAAGTTCCGTAGGGCCTGCCCCGTGGCTTGGCCGGACAGTGCGGCGCTGATGATCGGGGCCAGAGCGGCGGCGTCGAGCCAGCCCAGGTTCATGCCCTGCCCGCCAATGGGGCTGATCTCGTGGGCCGCGTCCCCGATCAGGGCAGTCCGGCCGCGCACCAGCCGGCTGGCGAGCCGGGCGCGGACCCCGAAGGCG
>DATIMB010000135.1:0-1782 GCA_035475875.1 Micrococcaceae bacterium | reverse complement strand
CTGGCCACCACCAGCACCACCTCGCCGGGGCCTGCGGCCGCTCCCCCGCCGGCTCCGCCGCCCTCCTGAGCGTGTCCGGCCGGCTCATAGAGATCCCGGACCTTGCCCGAGTAGACGTGCCGCCATCCGGGCAGCTCCGGGGCGCTCACGCCTGGCCCGCCTGCGCCGCGCCGGCCTGCGCGGCACGGATCCCGGCCCGCGGATCCGGAACGGTGATCTCACCGCGGGACGCCTTGGCGGCGATGTCGCTGCGGTGCTGTCCGCCGTCGAGCTGGATCAGCTCCACCCCTTCGTAGGCGCGCTCCCGCGCTTCCTCGAGGTCCAGCCCCAGGCCCACCACGGCCAGCACCCGGCCACCGGCACTGACCGTCTTGCCGTCGTCGTCAAGCGCCGTGCCGGCATGCAGCACGTGCACGCCCTCCAGGGCGTTGGCCTTGCGGACGCCCCGGACCCGGTCGCCGGTGCGCGGCGTGTCCGGATAGTTTTCTGAGGCGACGACGACGGCGACGGCGCTTTCCGGGCTCCAGCGGAGGTCATCCGCCTTGTCCAGCTGGCCCGTAGCGGCCGCCAGCAGCAGGGTGCCCAGCGGCGTCCGTAGCCGGGCCAGCACCGCCTGCGTCTCCGGATCGCCGAAGCGGGCGTTGAACTCAATCACCCGGGTACCGCGCCCGGTCAGCGCCAGACCGCAGTACAGCACGCCGACAAAGGGGCTGCCACGGTGCGCCATCTCGTCCACGGTGGGCTGCGCGACGCGGCTGATCACCTCCTCCACCAGGCCGGGCGGTGCCCAGTCCAGCGGCGAGTAGGCGCCCATGCCCCCGGTGTTGGGGCCCTTGTCGCCGTCGTAGATCCGTTTGAAGTCCTGCGCCGGGGCCAGCGGTACCACCGTGCGGCCGTCGGAGAGCACGAAAAGCGAGACCTCCGGGCCGTCCAGGAATTCCTCGATCACCACCTCACCGCCGGCGTCGAAGCAGGCCTGCGCGTGGGCCAGCGCTTTCTCCCGGTCGGAGGTAACCACCACACCCTTGCCGGCGGCCAGGCCGTCGTCCTTGACCACGTAGGGGGCGCCGAAGGTGTCCAGCGCGTCCGCGGCCTCGTCCACGTTGCTGGCCACGCGGGCCATGGCCGTGGGCACACCGGCCTCCGCCATCACCTGCTTGGCGAACGCCTTGGAGGCCTCCAGCTGGGCGGCCTCCTTGCTCGGGCCGAAGACGGCGATGCCGGCCGCCCTCACGGCATCGCTGACACCGGCGGCCAGCGGAGCCTCCGGCCCGACGACAACCAGATCCACGGCCAGCTTGACCGCGAGCGCGGTAACCGCGGCCGGGTCGTTGGCATCGATGGGGTAGGTGGGGACGAGTTTTCCGATGCCGGCGTTGCCCGGCGCTGCATGGACCTCCGACACATTCGGGTCGGTGAGCAGGGAGCGGACAATTGCGTGTTCGCGGCCGCCGGGGCCAATCACAAGAACCTTCACGCTCCAAGGGTACTTTGCCGGTATGCGCCCGGCTTAACCCATGAACCGTCCGTCCCCTCGTCCGCACCTCCCCTCATCCCTTCATCCCTTCATCGAGAGGGAAGCGGGCACGGTGCCGGGATGCGGTCGGCCCTTGCATAGACTGGGCGCATGCCCCAAACTTTCTCCGCGGCAGCCGCCGTCGAACTTGCCGTGCTGGAACGCAGCGGCTTCGTCGAATCCCGCCACATCGGCTCCGCCGTCGTCCTGGCCGGGGACGGCTCGGTGGTGACCGAACTGGGCGACATTACGACGCCCATCTACCC
>DATIMB010000134.1:0-4182 GCA_035475875.1 Micrococcaceae bacterium | reverse complement strand
TTGGCCACCACCAGGACGGAGCTGGCGGCCATGGCGGCGCCGGCGATCATCGGGTTCAGCAGCCCCAGGGCGGCGACCGGGATGCCGATGGCGTTGTAGAAGAAGGCCCAGAACAGGTTGGTCTTGATGGTGCCCAGGGTCTTCCGGGACAGTTCGATGGCGGTGGCAACCTGGCCCAGGTCGTTGCCCATCACCGTCAGGTCCGCGGCTTCAATGGCCACGTCGGTGCCGGATCCCATCGCGATGCCCAGATCGGCCTGGGCCAGCGCGGCAGCGTCGTTCACGCCGTCGCCGGCCATCGCGACCGTGGCGCCGTCGTGCTGCAGGCGCTTGACGGCGTCGACCTTCCCTTCTGGCAGGACGTCGGCGAAGACGTCCTCCTCGGGGATGCCGACGGCGGCGGCCACCTGGGCGGCGACGGCGGCGTTGTCGCCGGTGAGCAGGATGGGGCGCAGTCCCAGTGCCTTGAGCCGGGCGATGGCGGCAGGCGAGGAGTCCTTGACGGTGTCCGCCAAGCTGATGATGCCGGCCGCTGTACCGTCCACGGCGACCCAGATGGCGGTGGCGCCGGCATTCTGCTCATTCCGGAGCGCGTCCCGGTGCTGCTCTGTGAGCTCGACGCTGTTTTCGGTCAGCCAACCGGCCCTTCCGGCGACGACAACATGCCCCTCGACGGTGCCGCGGACACCGCCGCCAGGGGCCGACTCAAAGTCGGTCAGCGGAGCCGGGCCGGAGGCAGGGGCTGAAGCCTCCCGGGCGGCCTGGGCAATGGCGTGCGCGATGGGGTGTTCGCTGCCGGCCTCGACGGATCCGGCCAGCCGGAGCACCTCCGCCGGGTCCATCGATCCGAGGGAGAGGGTGCGGGTAACCGCGAGCTTGCCGCTGGTGACCGTTCCCGTCTTGTCCAGCAGGATGGTGTCGACCGTGCGGGTATCCTCCAGGACCTGCGGGCCCTTGATAAGGATGCCCAGCTGCGCGCCGCGGCCGGTGCCGGTCAGCAGTCCGACGGGCGTGGCCAGACCCAGGGCGCAGGGGCAGGCGATGACGAGGACCGCGACGGCGGCCGTGAACGCGCCCTGCAGGTCGCCGGAGAACAGCTGCCAGAGCACGAACGTCAGCACGGCGATGCCCAGCACGATCGGCACGAAGACGGCACTGATCCGGTCCGCCAGGCGGGCGATCGGCGCCTTGCCTGACTGGGCCTGGCTGACCAGCCGGCCCATCTGCGCCAGCGTGGTTTCGCTGCCCACCCGGGTGGCCTTGACCAGCAGCCGGCCGGAGGTGTTCACGGTGGCGCCGGTGACGGTATCGTCCACTGCGACGTCCACCGGCACCGATTCGCCGGTGATCAGTGACGCGTCGATGGCAGAGCGGCCCTCCACCACGAATCCGTCAGTGGCGATTTTTTCCCCGGGCCGCACCACGAAGACATCCCCTGCAACCAGTCGATCGGCTGGAATCTTCACTTGCTGGCCGTTCCGGAGCACGGTGGCGTCCTTGGCGCCCAGATTCAGCAGCGCCTTGAGTGCGTCGCCGGCCTTGGCTTTGGCATTCGCCTCCAGATAGCGGCCCAGCAACAGGAAGGTGACCACGACGGCGGCCACTTCGAAGTAGAGCTCGGCGTGGCTGCCCATCCCGGGGTTTGCCGTGAGTTGTGGGTCAAGGGCGAGCTCGACGGCGGAGAACAGGAACGCGGCGGTCACGCCCAGGGAGACCAGGGTGTCCATGGTGGATGCCAGGTGCCGGGCATTGATGGCCGCGGCCCGGTGGAACGGCCAGGCGGACCAAGTCACCACGGGCAAGGCCAGGACCCCGACGGCCCAGCCCCACTGGGGGAATTGCAGGGCCGGGACCATGGAGACCAGCAGGACCGGGATGCTGAGGATGGCGGCCAGGATGAGCCGCGGCCGCAGCTGCGCGGCCGTGCCACCGTGGGACATGTGGTCGTGGGCACTGCTCGGTGCAGATCCAGGGGACAAGTGGCCATGGCCGTCCGCCTGCACTGCGCCGTGGGACGGATGGTCATGGCCGGCAGCCGGGACCCCGCCGTCGTCGGCCGTTGTGGCGCCGCCACCGGGAGCGGGCTTCAACCGTGCCTTGTACCCGGTCGCGTTGACCGTATCGACGATCTGCTGGTCGGTGATGCCTTCGGGAACGGTGACCCGCGCTGACTCCAGCGGCAGGTTCACCGCGGCCCGGACGCCGTCGAGCTTGCCCAGTTTCCGCTCGACCCGGCCGACGCACGAGGCGCAGGTCATGCCCTCAATATCAAGGTCTATGACGCGGGTCAGGGGTTGCTTCAGCAGCTCTTCGGTGCTCACGGGACATCCCTCCGGATGGGTAGCTAGTTCGAATGGGTGTTGGGGAGTACTCGGACGCGTCCTACGCCTCGTTGGCGACCACCAGGTAGCCGGCCTCGGCGACGGCCTCGCCGATTTCCTGCGGGGACAGGGTCAGGTGGGACGTGATGGTGGCCGTGGAGATGCCCCCGGCATTAAGATCGATGGCGACGTCTTCGACGCCCTTGAGCGATTTGAGTTCCTCGCTTACCGCCGCGACGCAGTGGCCGCAGGTCATCCCGGAGATGCTGACTTTGGTGTTCATGATGGACGTCCTTTACCTAGTGATGGTTTTAGCGCAGCAGGCGGCCGATGGCGTCCGTCGCTTCCTTGACTTTGTCTTGGACGATGCCCGGGTCGCCCGACTTTTCGGATTCGTGCGCGGCCCCCACCACGCAGTGGGCGATGTGATCTTGGACAAGTCCCAGGCTGACCGCGTGCAGAGCCTTGTTGATGGCCGCAACCTGGGTCAGGATGTCGATGCAGTATTGGTCCTCGTCCACCATCCGGGCAATCCCGCGGACCTGGCCCTCGATCCGCTTGAGCCGGCGCAGATAGGCGGCCTTGTCAGTGGTGTAGCCGTGGTTCAGGTGCTGGTCGATGCTCTGGCTCATGGTGTTCCTTCCCGGCGATCTATGCTCAACGTATACCCCCTAGGGGTAGCAAGTCAAGTACCCCCGGAGGGTATAGATGAAGCCTCGACATCGGCCGCTGCTGGCACGTTCCAGGAGCGAAATAACCGGCGCGTCGCTCCACGCGCGGATTGCCGTAGGACATAGGATCACCTAAAGTATTACGGATGCCGTCCGGTCCCTCGGATGGCTAGTACTAGAATGCGAGCCCCCTATGACCATTGCACCCAGCCGCGAATTAACGGAGTGGACCTTGGGGATCCTGACGCCGGGAATCTGCTCCGTGACCCTGCGGGACCGGAGCATAGACGAGGTGGCCTCCACCGCTGCGGGCGCCGGCCTGAAAGGCATCGAGTGGGGGACAGACGTCCACGTCCACGACCTGGCCTCCGCTGCGCATGCCCGCACGACGACGGCGGCCGCCGGACTGAGTGTGCTCTCGCTGGGTTCCTACTACCGGGCCGGAACCTTCGGCGACTTCGACGCCGTCGTCGCCCTCGCCGTCGAACTCGGCGCACCACGGATCCGTATCTGGGCCGGCAGCACCGCTTCGGCCGACGCGGACGAGGTTTCCTGGAACGCGGTGGTGGAGGACGCCCAGCGGGTCGCCGAACTGGCAGCGGACCACGGCCTGACCATCGGCTTCGAGTACCACGGCGGCACCCTCACGGACACTCCGGAAACCACCGTGGACCTGTTGGACCGCGTTGCCCGACCCAACGTGGGCACCTACTGGCAGCCGGCCCCTGGCCTGACCGACCAGCAGGCACTGGCCTCGCTGCACACCGTCCTTGACCGCGTTGTGGGCGTGCACTGCTTCTCCTGGTGGCCTTTCACCGAAAGGATGCCGCTGACCGAGCGCAAGCAGCTGTGGCAGGTTGTCTCGGATGTGCTGCGCTGCCAGGACAGGGACGTGGACGTGATGCTGGAGTTCGTCGCCGACGACGACGCGGACAACGTGATCCGGGACGGCGCGTACCTGACCTATCTGGCTACCGGAGAGTCGCCCGCCTGGGCCTAACGCCTGGCGTTTTAACTGCATGGACGCGGCTGTACCGCCGCTGGTTAGGGGCCGAGGTCTGCTTCGAAGGCGCCTTCTTCGAGGCGGGCCTTGAGGGTCTGCAGGAAGCGGCCGGCGTTGGCGCCGTCCACCAGGCGGTGGTCGTAGGTCAGCGACAGGTACATCATGGAGCGGATGGCGATGGTGTCGT
>DATIMB010000133.1:0-6864 GCA_035475875.1 Micrococcaceae bacterium | reverse complement strand
GGTACTGCTTTGGGTCAGCGCGTCCACCAAAGCCGGCACCGTTGCCGCCAGCGCAGGTGTGGTTGACGCGGCGGCACTAGCGCCACCGGCGGTAGGGGAGCCGGCAGGAGCGGATGCCGCGGCCGAGGCGGTGCCGGTGGCAGGAATGGTCAGGGCATCAATATCCGCACGCAGGGCCGTTCCGCTGTTCTGCAGCGCCGCCTTCATGGTGGGCGAGGCTGCCGCAGCCAACTGCTGGACCGAGGCGTTCAGGGTCGATGCACGGTCCAGTGCCGCGACTCGGGCCAGTTCCGTCGGCGAAGGCTGTGCCGACAGGTGGTCCGTTTCGTGGACGACGACGGTCCCAAGGGCGACGACAATGACGGCGACGATCAGCAACAGGAACACCTGCGCCGCTCTTCGGGCAGCCCTCCTTGGCTTGCCGGAACCTGGCGACGGAGCAGCGCCGCGGGCGGCAGGAGCAACCGTTGCCGCAGGACGGGAATCCTTTACGGAAGCAGCTGCCGCGGTGGCCACCGGCTCCAAGTGATCGCGGGAAGCAGCAGCTTCCGGTCGGATAGGACGGCCGGAGGAGGCACGCTTGGCTGCTTCTTCCGCCCTGAGAGAACGCCTCGACACAGGTTCCGCCACCGTTTCCCGGACCTCGTCGGGTCGGGGCTCCGGCTCGGGCTCTGCCTGGGCTTCCGGCTCCGGCTGGGGTTCGGGTTCTGGCTGGGGTTCGGGCTCTGCCTGGACTTCCGGCTCCGACTGGACTTCCGGCTCCGACTGGGGTCCGGGTTCTGGCTGGGGCTCGGGCTCTGCCTGGGGTTCGGGCTCTGCCTGGACGTCTGGCTCCGACTCCGGATCTGCCTGGACTTCCGCCTCGGGCTCCACATCCGCCGGAATCTCAGGCACTATCTTCGCATCGCCCCCATCGCCCTCGGACCCGTGTGTGACTTTTCCCTCGCTTCGAACAACTGCTGGGGCGGCCCGGATGATGGCGTTACTGGAGCTGCCCGTCGATCCAGGAGGTCCCGCCGGAGCGCTCACCCGCCGGGAGCCGACCCTCCGGATACGCGCAGTCGCCGGGGTCCCGGGTGCGGCCGGACCGGTGCCGGCACCGTCGGCAGCTTGGCCGGAGCGGGAGGGGGAGTCATTCACAACAGTTGATGATGTCACGCCCGGTGGGATGCACGCACACCGACCCCTGGGCAATTGGGAGTTAATGCGCTGCCAAGCCGGTTCAGGGCGAAACGAGGTTCACCAGAGCGTGCCGAAACTCGCTAGGCTATGAGCTACAACAATATCTAGTGGGAAGGCGGAAATCGGATGTCCAAGCCGGATCGGCCCAACATGGATCGGCACGGGGCAAACAGTGCTAACAGTGTGACCACGGCAGAAGCCCACCGCCTGTTTGACCTGCTTAATCCCACCGTCCAGGCCCATGGGCTTTTCCTTGAGGACGTCAACGTCCACCTCGCCGGTACCCACCGGACCATCAGCGTCGTCGTGGACCTCCAGCAGGACCAGAGCGGCAGCGTCGGGATGGATAAGATTTCCGAAATATCGCGTGAACTTTCCGCCGTGATGGACTCCGACCCGCATGAGGACGACAGGCCCTACGATCTGGAGATTTCCTCTCCCGGGGTGGGCCGTCCGCTCACCGAGCCGCGGCACTGGCGCCGCGCGCGGGGCCGGATGGTCAAGGTCAACCTGGGCGCGGGCGAGGACATCACCGGCCGGCTCCTGGACGTTGACGGGGACGGCATCACCATCAGGCCGGAATTGCCGGTTAAGAAGGGCATGAAACCCAAGCAGGGCGAGCCGGAGCGGATCGGCTTTGGCAAGATCCGCAAGGGCAATGTGGAAATAGAATTCAGCCGTCTGGACGACGCGCAACTGGATGAGGAATTTGATCCGACCGACGCGGTCGAGGGAGAGGAAGGCTGAGATGGATATCGATATGAGTGCCCTTCGGCTGTTGGAGCGCGAACGCGAAATTCCGCTGGACAAGCTGATTCCCACCATCGAGCAGGCGCTGCTCGTGGCCTACCACAAGACACCGGGCGCCATTCTGACGGCGCGGGCAGAGCTGGACCGCAAGAGCGGGCATGTCACCATTTGGGCCACGGAGGTCGACGACGACGGCGCGCCGGTGGGCGAATTCGACGACACCCCCGCTGGCTTCGGCCGGATCGCCGCGAGCACGGCACGCCAGATCATCCTGCAGCGCCTGCGCGACGTGGAGGACGACAACGTGCTGGGCGAATTCCGGGGCAAGGAAGGCGAGCTGGTCTCCGGCCAGATCCAGCAGGGCCACAACCCGCACATGATCCAGGTCAACCTCGGTTCAGTGGAGGCGCTGCTGCCGCCGACGGAACAGGTTCCGGGAGAGGACTACCGGCACGGCAACCGGCTCCGCGCCTTCGTCATTGACGTGCATCGCGGCCTCAAAGGTCCGTCCATCACTCTGTCCCGGTCCCATCCGGGCCTGGTGCGCAAGCTCTTCGAACTGGAGGTTCCGGAGATCGCGGACCGTTCGGTGGAAATTGTGGCCTTGGCGCGGGAGGCCGGGCATCGGACCAAGATCGCGGTCAAGGCCCACCAGCCCGGTATCAACGCCAAGGGCGCCTGCATCGGCGAAATGGGTTCCCGGGTCCGGGCCGTGATGACGGAACTGAATGACGAAAAGATCGACATTGTCGACTACAGCGACGACCCGGCCACGTTCATCGCCAACTCGCTCTCGCCGTCGAAGGTGAATTCGGTGGCGATCACGGACGCGGATACCCGTTCCGCGCGGGTGGTGGTGCCGGATTACCAGCTCTCCCTGGCGATCGGCAAGGAAGGGCAGAACGCGCGGCTGGCTGCGAAGCTGACCGGCTGGCGGATTGACATCATCTCGGACGCCGCGGCCGCACGGACCACGCCCGCCGGGAAACAGCCGGCTTAAGGGCGGCGTTTAGGCTCGCGGGCGGACGGGGGCTAGAATAGATGAGGCCGGGTCCAGCGACCGACGACTCCCACTTAAGGCAAGCACGGTGCAAGAAGCAGAAACGCAGTTTCTGACTGCTGCACAGCCCTTGCGGACGTGTGTTGGTTGCCGTCGTCGCGATATCCAGCCTCATTTGTTGCGCATGGTGCGGGAAGTCTCTCCTGGCGGTGAAACCGCTGCGGTAGCCGACCCCCTTCGCCGGCGGTCCGGCCGTGGTGCCTGGTTGCATCCCAGCTCCGCCTGCCTGGCCTTGGCGCTCAAACGCCGTGCTATTGCCCGGGCCCTCCCGGGTTCAATCGATAGCAGTTCGGTGGAGAGCTACATTGCCTCGCTGCCAGGACCGGGCCACAACGAATGATGAACGAACTGTCCAACCGAAAGCGGGTCAGAAAACCGATGGAAACCCGATGAGTACCCAGCGATGAGTGCCCAACGATGAGCGTTTTGTTGTGCTCTGCAGCCGGACATTCCGCCGTGGAATGCCGAAGTAAGAAGTAAACGGTTCGTACCTGTCCGGTGCGGGCCGAGACAGGAGAAATGTGGCCAAGGCCCGCGTACACGAGCTCGCTAAGGAGCTCGGCATCACCTCTAAGGAAGCTGTCACCAAGCTTCAGGAACTGGGCGAGTTTGTCCGCTCCGCTTCCTCCACCATTGAGGCCCCCGTCGTGAAGAAACTTCGCGACGCATTCCCTGCTGCCCCCGCCGGGGCCGCAGCGGCTAAGAATTCATCCAATAACTCCCAGCCGGCTGCCAAGGCCGCCCCTGCCGCTGCTGCAGCAGCCGCGGCACCTGCTCCGGCGCCTGCTGCGCAGCCCGGCCCGGCTGCCGCTCCGGCACCGGCCGCCACGGCCCCGAGCTCCGGCATCAAGCCCGGCGCGCGTCCGGCTCCGGCCGCACCGGCGCCAGCGGCTCCGGCGCCGGCGGCTGCTGCCCCGGCAGCCGGAACTCCGGCAACGCCCGCTGCTCCGGCCGCGGCTGCCTCGGCTGCACCGGCACCGGCACCCACCCGTCCCCCGGCCGCAGCCGGCGCACGTCCGGGTGGACCGCGTCCGGGCAACAACCCGTTTGCCACGTCGCAGGGCATGCCGCGCTCCGGCGCACGCACAGACCGCGATGGCGCCCGTCCCGGCTCCGCCGGACCGCGTCCGGGCAACAATCCCTTTGCCCCGTCCCAGGGCATGCCCCGGGCCGGAGCGGGACGTTCTGCTGAGGCCGGTGCAGGCGGACCCCGTCCCGCCGCCGGCGCAGGCGGTCCCCGTCCTGCAGCCGGTGCCGGTGGGCCCCGTCCGGGTGCCCCGCGTCCCGGTGGGCCCCGTCCGACCCCGGGCATGATGCCCAACCGGACCGAACGGCCCGCGGCCCCCAGCCGCGGTGCTGGTGGCCCCGGCCGTGGACGTCCCGGAGCTCCCGGTGGCGCACCCGGCGCCGGCGGCGGTACCGGTGCACCTGCCGGCGGCGGCTTCGGCAAGGGCGGCCGCGGACGCGGCGGCACGCAGGGTGCTTTCGGCAAGGGAGGCGCCGGCCGCGGCAAGCAGCGCAAGTCGAAGCGGGCCAAGCGGCAGGAACTGGAGCAGATGAGTGCCCCCTCGCTGGGCGGCGTCTCTGTTCCCCGCGGCGACGGCAATACCGTTGTCCGGCTGCGCCGTGGCTCCTCGATCACCGATTTCGCAGACAAGATTGAGGCGAACCCGGCAGCACTGGTGACGGTGCTCTTCCACCTCGGCGAGATGGCAACCGCCACCCAGTCGCTGGACGAAGATACCTTTGCCCTCCTCGGCGAGGAGCTGGGCTACAAGCTCCAGGTCGTCTCGCCGGAGGATGAGGAGCGCGAGCTGCTGAGCACCTTCGACATCGACTTCGAAGCCGAGCTTGAGGCCGAGGGCGACGAGGACCTGGAGGTCCGTCCTCCGGTCGTGACCGTGATGGGCCACGTCGACCACGGTAAGACCCGCCTGCTGGACGCCATCCGCAACTCGGACGTCGTCGCCGGTGAGCATGGCGGCATCACCCAGCACATTGGTGCCTACCAGATCGAGACCGAGCATGAGGGCAACGATCGCCAGATCACCTTCATCGACACCCCCGGTCACGAGGCGTTCACTGCCATGCGTGCCCGTGGTGCCAAGGTCACCGATATCGCGATCCTGGTTGTCGCTGCCGACGACGGCGTCATGCCGCAGACGGTGGAGGCGCTTAACCACGCCCAGGCTGCCAACGTGCCGATCGTCGTCGCGGTCAACAAGATCGATAAGGAAGGCGCCAACCCGGAGAAGATCCGCGGCCAGCTGACCGAGTACGGTCTGGTACCGGAGGAGTACGGTGGCGACACGATGTTCGTGGACGTCTCCGCCCGCCAGAACCTGCACATCGACGAGCTGCTTGAGGCGGTCCTGCTCACCGCGGATGCTGCCCTGGACATGCGGGCCAACCCGAACAAGGACGCCCGCGGTATCGCCATCGAGGCGAACCTGGACAAGGGCCGCGGTTCCGTGGCCACGGTCCTGGTGCAGTCCGGAACGCTGAAGGTCGGCGACACGATCGTGGCGGGAACGGCCCACGGCCGTGTCCGGGCCATGTTCGACGAGGACGGCGCCAACGTTACCGAGGCGGGTCCCTCCCGCCCGGTCCAGGTGCTCGGCCTGTCCAACGTCCCGCGCGCCGGTGACACCTTCTTCGTTACCGGTGACGAGCGTACGGCCCGCCAGATCGCCGAAAAGCGTGAAGCCGCGGACCGCAATGCCGCACTGGCTAAGCGCCGCAAGCGGATCAGCCTGGAAGACTTCGACAAGGCAGTCGCCGAGGGCAAGGTTGACACCCTCAACCTCATCCTCAAGGGTGACGTCTCCGGTGCCGTGGAGGCCCTGGAGGACTCGCTGCTCAAGATCGACGTGGGCGAGGGCGTGCAGCTGCGTGTCATCCACCGCGGTGTCGGTGCTATCACGCAGAACGACGTCAACCTGGCCACGGTGGACAACGCCATCATCATCGGCTTCAACGTCAAGCCGGCGGAGCGCGTTGCCGAGCTGGCTGACCGCGAGGGCGTGGACATGCGCTTCTACTCGGTCATCTATGCCGCGATCGACGATATTGAGCTGGCGCTGAAGGGCATGCTCAAGCCGGAGTACGAGGAAGTCCAGCTGGGTACGGCGGAAATCCGCGAGATCTTCCGTTCCTCCAAGTTCGGAAACATCGCCGGTTCCATCGTCCGCTCGGGCACCATCCGCCGGAACTCGAAGGCACGCGTGCTGCGCGGAGGCAAGGTCATCGGGGAGAACCTCACGGTCGACTCGCTCAAGCGGTTCAAGGACGATGCGACCGAGGTCCGCGAGGGCTTCGAGTGCGGCATCGGCTTGGGATCGTTCAACGATCTGCAGTTGGAGGACGTTATCGAGACGTTCGAGATGCGCGAGAAGCCGCGCGCCTAAGGAAGTTGTGGCGGGGCCGCGGGATTTTTCCGGCGGCCCCGCCCGTCCCTAACTGCTCCCTTTGCTCGCAAGCTCGCATGGGGCCCTCGCAGCTCGGGGCCCATCGCCCCGCACACGGACTTCGTCCGGTGCGTCGCTCAGGCGCCCGAAGCCACTCCCTGGCCGCCGGAAAAACCCACGGCCTGCATGTTCGTGGCGGCCGGCGTAGTTCGTACAATATTTTAGGAGTTAGTTATGGCTGATCCGGCCCGCGCTGCCAAGTTGGCGCAGCGGATTAAAGTTGTGGTGGCCGAGGGCCTGCGCCGGCGGGTCAAGGACCCCCGGGTGGAGGGTGTCACCGTCACCGACGCCCGGGTAACCAATGACCTGCAGCACGCGACGGTGTATTACACCGTGCTGGGGGATGAAACCGCACAGGCAGATGCCATGGCTGGCTTGGAGAAGGCCCGGGGTGTGCTGCGCCAG
>DATIMB010000132.1:0-2462 GCA_035475875.1 Micrococcaceae bacterium | reverse complement strand
CCGGTATGGTCGTTCCGGGGGTTCGAGCCGCGGGAAGGGAGAGAACGTGCCGGTGATGCCTGCCGCCGAGGTGATGGTGGACGTACCGCTGGTGCGGTCGCTGCTGCACGAACAGCACCCGGACCTGGCCACGCTCCCCCTTGAGCGGATCTCCAACGGGTGGGACAACGCCATCTTCCGGCTCGGTGAGGGGCCCGGGGACAGCAGCTATACCGTGCGGCTGCCGCGTCGGCGCATCGCCGTACAACTGCTGCTGAACGAACAGCGCTGGCTGCCCGTATACGCAGCCGCCACCAGCGTTCCGGTTCCGGCTCCGCTGCGGCTCGGCAGGCCCTCCGCGCTCTTCCCCTGGCCTTGGTCGGTCAACCCCTGGTTCGACGGCGTTACCGCCTTGGGCCGCGATCCCGCCCGGCGTGCCGGGCTGGCGGTGCCGTTGGCCCGCTTCCTGGCCGATATCCACCGTCCCGCCCCAGGCGATGCACCGCGGAATCCGGTCCGCGGCCTCCCACTGGCCAGCAGGGACCAGGCCTTCAGAGCCCGGCTGGAATCGGGGGCGGTGCCGCAGCCGCGACGGCTCTTGTCCCTCTGGGAGGAACTGGTCGCCGTGCCGAACTGGCAGGGTCCGGCGCTGTGGCTGCATGGTGACCTGCACCCGGGCAATATCCTGCAGTACGACGACGTCCTCCTGCACGACGGCGTCCCGCAGCGCGACGGCATCCGCCAGCACAACGGTGAACTGGCCGCAGTGATCGATTTCGGCGATCTGACCAGAGGGGATCCGGCCACCGATCTGGCCACCGCATGGATGACCTTCGACGCCGACGGCCGACGCGCCTTTCGTGCCGAGCTGGACCGGCTAACCGGCACGGACGCCGACACCTGGCAGCGCGCCAGGGGTTGGGCGCTGAATATAGCCAGCGCGATGCTGCTGCACTCCGATGACAGCCCACCGCTGTTCGAACTGGGCCGGCACACGGTCGCCCAACTCCTGGCCGAGGCCTAACTCAGCGGCGCACTGATACCGCCACGGTGAATTTAGCGTTGCGGCCTCGGACCGAGGTCGGTCCCACCCGGCGCTCCAGCTGGCCACGGTAATCCAGGTGGTTGTTGAAAACCGTCCACAGCTCGCCCCCGGGCGCCAGCACCCGCGCGGCGGCATCGAAGAGCTTCAGAGCCGCTCCGGCATGCACACTGGCACCGATGTGGAACGGCGGATTGAGCAGGATCAGGTCGGTGCTGGCGGCCGGGAAGGAGGACATCGCATCGTCCCGGACGGCGGTGATCCGGTCGGAGAGGCCGTTGGCGTCGGCCGTGGCGGCGGCGGAGGCCACCGCGGCGGCGGACTGGTCAGTCGCGGTGACCAGCAGCCGCGGCCGTGCGGCGGCGAGCGCGGCGGCAATCACGCCGGAGCCGCAGCCCAGATCCACCGCTGAGGCAGCGTCGGGCAACATCTGGTCCAGGAACTCCAACAGGTACCTGGTCCCGATGTCCAATGACGTTGAGGAGAACGTGGCCCCGTGGGCGCAGAGCCACAAGCCCAGCTCATCGTTGAACTCCCGGACGGGAAAGCGCGGCGGGCCGGTGGGCCGGATAGGCTCGGCCACTGTCAGAACCCGCGACTTCTGCCGGGCCAGCCCGGCCCGTACGGAGCCGAAGTACTGCTCCAGCACCCCGTTCATGGAAGTTGACATGTGCTTTACTCTGCCACCGGCAAAAACCGTCACACCGGCGTCCGCAAAGCGGGCGATCTGCTCCGCCACCTCGGCCAGCTCGTCCAGGCTGCGCGGCAGCTGCCAGAGCACCACCCGGGCCCCGGCCAGCAGCTCCTCTCCAAGCGGAAGCTGGCGGAAGACGGGAGTCCCGGAGCCGAGCTGCTGCTGGGCGCCGGAGCGGAGCACGAGCCGGGCATTGTTGCGCAGCGCCAGCTCGGATGCCAGGGCGTCCTGGTGCACCCGGATGCCCCGGACTCCATGCAGCGCGGCCGCAGCGAGGGTCAGCGCGCCGTAGCGGTCCCCCACCACGACCAGCCCGCCGCCGTCGGGCCCGGCCAACCCCGCGCCGTCGAGCCCGGTCAACCCGCCGCCGTCGGCCCCGGTCAACCCGGCGTCGTCGACCCCCGCCAACCCGCCGCCGTCGGGCCCCGCCAGGGCAGCCGCAGCTTCATCCAGGATCAGCCGGTCGCTGGCATCAGAGGCAAACAGGTTGGGCGCCTCCACGTCCGGAAAACGGCGCAGCGCGCCGAAATCGAACCCCGTCGGGCGCACCTGCTCCGTCATCTGTTCCTTCCCCTTCGTGTTCAGGCCCACCGGTTTCAGGCCCAGCGGTGTTCAGGCCTTGTCCGGCTGGCTCCGCGCCACCGACAGCGGGAAGAGCAGCAGCAGGACCGCCATCAGCACCAGCAGGGCCACGCCGATGACCAGCGCCGTCGCCCGCCCTGCCACGACGTCGACGACGAAGGAGGC
>DATIMB010000131.1:0-2060 GCA_035475875.1 Micrococcaceae bacterium | reverse complement strand
ACCCCCAGCACGGCCGACGTCGTCAGCGTTTCATTGAGCTGCAGGGCCGAGGAATTCCGGCCCTGTTCAGCCAGCGGGGAAAGCTCCAGCACCAGCACGGACACGGTGGGGTAGGCCAGCCCGATGCCGAAACCGGAGAAGCACCAGCCCAGCCAGGCGATCCAGACCGGCAGGGCCGGCAGCACCACCAGGGAGGAAATGAGCACGCCCAGCACCAGCATGCCGGCGCCCAACTGAAGCCGGAGGCGCGGGGCCAGCACGCTGCGGCCGGCCAGCCAGGAGCCGGTGGACCAGGTGATGCCGCCCACCGTCAGCGAGAGGCCGGCCAGCCACGCGGGCATGCCGCGCTGCTGGATCATCAGCAGCGGCAGGTACACGTCGCCCAGGGTGAAGGCGGTGCCGATCAGCGCACGCATCAGCACCAGCGACGGCAGTCCGCGGGCCGCCCGCCAGGTCCGGTGGGGCAGCAGCTTTGGCACTGACAGCACCAGGACGACGACGGCGAGGGCCAGTTCAGCTGGCCACCACGGCTGGGCACGCTGGCTGGCATCCCCGAGCAGCAGCACCGCCGCGGCAGCTGCCAGCGCCCAAAGGGGGCGCTGCCAGACACCCGCTCGGTTCGGCCCGGTCGATTCTGCGGCCCGTTCATCGGCTTCGGATCCCTCGGCAGGCGCGGCTGGCGCGGTTGGGGCAGCAGTCGCGGCTGGGACGGCTGGGGCGGACAGCCGGATGCCCCGGGTCCCGGCGCGCAGCAGCATGACCGCCCCGATGGCGATGACCGGGACGGTGAGGAACACCCAGCGCCAACCGAACTGGTCGGTCACTGCGCCGCTGAGCGCCGGACCGATGATCGAGGGCAGCACCCAGGCGGCTGCCAGTGCGGCAAACATTTTGGGCCTGATGGCGGCCGGGAACACCCGGGCGATCACCACGTACAGCGCCACCCCATCCAGTCCGTCGCCGATGCCCTGTACGGCGCGGGCGGCCACCAGCCATTCCATCGTGGGCGCCGCCGCGGCCAGCAACAGTCCGAGGGCATAAACCCCCGTGCCCGTCATCAGGGGGATGCCCGGCCCGATCCGGTCGATCCACGGGGCGGAGAACGCCATCGCCACGACCGAGGTGGCCATCGTGACGGCGAAGGAGAGGCCATAGAGCGGCAGTCCGTGCAGTTCCTCGGCAGCGCGGGGCATCACCGTCGTGACCGCGGTAAACGAATAGGCCACCATGAAGCCGAGGCTGAACAGGGCGATGGTGGCCTTGCGGTATTCGCGGCACCAGATGGTGTCCGGCTCGCTGAGGGTAGGCACCGGCATCTCTTCCGGAATCGGGGCGACTGCTGCTGTTGGCACAGCAGGTTCAACCCTATCGGAGGCCCGATCGTTCCCGGAGAGGGTGTGTTCAGGTCAGCGCCTGCAGGAGCGACCTGAATTCCTCGCCCCGCAGGCCCAAGTCACCAAAGAACTTCTCATCGCAGGATTCCACCGCCACAATGGCCCTATTAACGAGGCTGGCACCCGCAGCCTCCAGATGCAGCGTCCGGGCCCGCCCGTCGGTCGGATGTGGTTGGCGGCTCAGGAGCTTCCGGGACTCCAGCGCCCGGACCACCTGCGAGGTCATCATGCTGTCCGTTGCGGCCTGGCTGGCCAGCCGCTGCTGGGTCACAGGACCGGAAGCCTCCAGCCAGCTGAGGGACGCCAGCAGGACAAACTGGACATGCGTCAGCCCGAAGGGTTTCAGGGCTGCCCTTTGCGCGGCCTGCCAGCGGTTGGTCACCTGCCACAGGAGCAGGCCGGTGCTCTGGGCAGTTTCCGCGAACCGAGTGTTCAGGCTCATCCGTCCGCCGTCATGGCCAGCCGGATCCGCTCGAAGTCCTCCTCGGCCAGCGGGATAAGGCCCCGGCGCAGGCTGTAACCCCAGTTCGGCTGCCGGGTCAGCATCAGCTCTGCCTTTACCGCGGCCAGCGGAACCGGCTTCGCGCTCTGGAAATCGACCTTCCGCCGCCAGGGCCGGAAGGTTCCCTCATCCGCCTGCCAGGGGTCGCCGTCGGCAATCCGTCC
>DATIMB010000130.1:0-2266 GCA_035475875.1 Micrococcaceae bacterium | reverse complement strand
GCGCTGTGCTGGCCGGCCACCCCCGTCAGCGGGCTCACCAGCCCGCCGAAAAGGAACTGGACCAACCCCAGCACGGCCGAGCCCGAGCCGGCCCTCCCCGGGACCCGGCTCTGCGCGAGGGCAACGGCGTTGCCCATGATGAAACCCAGGCAGGACTGGTTCAGGAAGAGGTGGACCAGCGTCGTCCAGCCGGTGATCCCGGCCAGGACCAGCCCGAGGCCAATGACATTGACCGCGCAGGCGACCACGATCGCGGTCCGCAGGATGGTCCGGGGTTCCACCCGGTCGACCAACCGGGTGTTGATGATGGCGCCGGCTATGGCCCCGCCCGCGTTGACTGCGAAGACCGCGGAGTAGGCCAGTGCGGAAAGGCCCACGACGTTCTGGATCACAAAGGATGAAGCCGAGATATAGGAGAACAGGGAGCCGAACACGAAGCCGAAGGTCAGGGCGTAGGCCATGAAAGAAGGAGTGCGCATGACTGCTTTTGAGGCGCCGATGACCGCACGCAGCCCGCCGCGGTGACGTCTGGACGCCGGCAGGGTCTCCGGGACCACAAAAACCGAGCAGGCAAGCATCAGCAAACCGAATCCGGCCAGTCCCCAGAACACCGCCTGCCACGGCGCGACGGTGGCGATAACCCCGCCGAGCAGGGGTGCCACCACCGGGGCCAGGGAGGTGATGGTCGCCAGCACCGAAAAGAGCTTGGCCGCCTGCCGGCCGGTGGTGATGTCGGAGACGACGGCGCGGGCGATCACCACGCCGGCGGCGCCGGCCACGCCCTGCACCGCCCGCAGCACCATGACCGTCTCGATGTTGGGCGCCAGGACGGTCGCCAAGGAGCTGAGCAGGAACAGCAGGTTACCCGCGACCATCAGCCGGTGCCGTCCGAGCACATCGGAGACCGGACCGAGCAGGAACTGGCCCAAGGCCATGCCCACCATGTAGGTGGTCAGGGTCAGCTGCACCGCTGACGCCGATGTCCGGTAGAAGCCGGCCATGGCCGGCATGGACGCGAGGTACATGTCGGTAGCCATGGGGCTGACGGCGCTCAGGATGCCGAGCGCCCCGACCAGTACCGCCCGGTCCCTGGCCCCGGAAAGGTTCAGGCGTGAGCGGACGAAGTCGTCGGGGTTTGGCATCCTGTCAGCTTAGCTGCGGGCCGCAGCCGGCACGTTGGCCGGTATGGCCCCGCAGCTTCGTGGCAGGCTCCGATCGGCGCTTCCGATCTTGATCGGGCGGTCAATCAAACCTAGAATGGGAAGTGACCCCCAGACTGGGAGCCAACGGTACAAGGAGGTTGGTTTCGGTGAAGAGAATGACACGGTGGCAGGATTGGATCGCGGTCGCTGCCGGTCTCTATGCGGTATGGTCGCCGATCTGGACGCCACAGATCGGAAAGTCCATGGCCGTGCTGAGCGTCTTGGGCGTGTTGCTGCTGTCGGTCGGACTGCTGAACCTTGCGGCGCCGGGCATGGTGGCGATGGAGTGGATTGAGGCGATCATCGGTGCCTTGCTGTTCATCTCCCCCTGGGTTGCCCGCTTTACGCCAAACCTGGCCGTTTCGTGGACGGCCTGGATCTGCGGTGGCGTCGGAATCATCGTGGGGCTGTGGGCAGTCCAACCGGCAATGAGCCTGCACCACAGGGGCCATCCGCAGCCCTCACACTAGCCCGGCACGGGCAAGTCGGCAGGGCCATGTAGGTCCAGCGGAGCTGGCCCAGTAAAATCGGGAGCGGCAGGGAACCTGCCGCTCCCGGCCTTTTTGAACCGGAAGCTCGGGACGACAGGCGGTGGCTGTGGAGGAAGAAACCGGATCCCGGACCAGGATCCTCGATGCCGCCGAGCACCTGTTCGCGCAGCGGGGATTTGATGCGACTGCCACGTCCGCCATTGCGAAGGCGGCGGCGGTGCCAAAAGGACTGCTGTTCTACTACTTCCCCACTAAGCGGGACATTCTCTCCGCCCTGGTTGGCGAACGCCTGGGCTTTGAAACCATCGAGGTCGGACCCCTGATTGCGCCGGGTAATCCGGTGCAGTCGCTGCTGAATCTCAGCGAGAAGCTCTTCGAAGCCCAGGCCGCATCGGCCGTGCTCCGGGTGATCCTCTGGCGCGAGGAACGCACGCACCCGGAAGTCAAAACCAATCTGGCGGCCCACCGGCAGTCCCTGTATGCAGCGATTGAGCAGGTTCTCACCGGCAGCTTGCCCGCTATCCAGGTAGACCCCGCAGCATTGCGTGCTGCCGCGCTGGCGTGGGTGGCCAT
>DATIMB010000129.1:0-6620 GCA_035475875.1 Micrococcaceae bacterium | reverse complement strand
TTCGCGGAGAAGGTGCTGATCGAGTGCTGCCTGGAGCTGTTCAAGGCAGCCGTGGTGGAGGGCATCCAGGATCTGGGCGCGGCCGGGATCTCCTGCGCCACCAGCGAGCTGGCCTCCAACGGCGACGGCGGCATGCACGTGGAACTGACCAAGGTGCTGCTGCGCGACCCCACCCTGACCCCGGGTGAAATCCTGATGTCCGAGTCGCAGGAACGCATGATGGCCGTGGTGACTCCCGAGAACGTCGCTGCATTCGAGGCGATCATGGATAAGTGGGCGGTGGAATACTCCTGGCTGGGCGAGGTCACCGACACCGGACGGCTGATCATCGAGTGGGGCGGCGAGAAGATCGTGGACGTGGATCCGCGCACGGTGGCCCACGAGGGACCGGTCTACGACCGGCCGTTCCACCGCCCTCAGTGGCTGGACGGTGTCCAGGCGGACCGGTTCGCGGGGGACCGCCCGGCCGACGACGTGGCGTTGCGTTCCGCCGTGCTGGAACTCATCTCCTCCCCCAACATGGCATCCAAGGAGTGGATCACCAAGCAGTACGACCGCTATGTGCAGGGCAACACCGCCCTGGCCATGCCGGACGACGCCGGGGTGATCCGGGTGGACGAGGAAACCGGGCTGGGCGTTTCGCTCTCCACCGACGCCAACGGCCGCTACGCCTACCTGAACCCCTATGAGGGGGCCCGGCTGGCACTGGCCGAGGCCTACCGCAACGTGGCCACCTCCGGCGCCAAACCGCTGGCCGTCACCGACTGCCTGAACTTCGGCTCGCCGGAGGACCCCGAGGTGATGTGGCAGTTCGCCGAGGCGGTCCGCGGGCTCTCCGACGCCTGCCAGGAACTGGGCGTCCCGGTCACCGGCGGCAACGTCTCGCTGTACAACCAGACCGGCGGGGTCGCCATCCACCCGACCCCCGTCGTCGGCGTGCTGGGCGTCTTCGACGACGTTGCCCGCCGCACGCCGTCCGGCTGGGTAGAGGACGGCCAGGCCATTTACCTCCTGGGCACGACGGCGGATGAGCTGGACGGCTCCGAATGGGCCAACATCCGCGGCCACCTGGGCGGGCAGCCGCCGGCGGCGGACCTGTCCCGGGAGCGGCAGCTCGCGGAGATCCTGGTGAACGCCTCCCGCGACGGCATGGTCGATGCCGCACACGATCTCTCCGAAGGCGGCCTGGCTGCCGCGCTGGTGGAATCGTCGCTGCGCTTCAATACCGGTGCCCGGATCGGGTTGGATGAGGTCTGCGAACGCGACGGGATCGACCTGTTCACGCTGCTCTTCTCCGAATCGCAGGCGCGCGCCGTCGTCGCCGTTCCGCGCTCCGAAGAGGTGCGCTTCACCGACATGTGCACCGCGCGTTCCTTCCCGGCCATCCGGATCGGCGTGGTGGACGCCGCCTCGGGTTCGCTGGATGTGCAGGGTCACTTCGCCCTGCCGCTGGACGAACTCCGCGAGGCCAACGAGGCAACCCTGCCCAAATACTTCGGCTGACCCAACGCGTCCCCGGATTCCTTGTCCGGGGACGCGTTCGCGCCGTATGGGCCCTTCAAGGCAATTGGCATTTCCGGAGCCGTTGGACTGCCGTAGGATCACCCTCGAAAGGGGTGGACATGGGCAGAGGTTCCGATGACGTCAAGCGCGCGGCCGATACGGTCGCTTCCGAGGCACGCTCCCCGGTATTCATCTTCCTGGCGCGGTGCGGATATGTCGTCGTGGGCCTCCTGCACGTGCTGATCGGGGTCATTGCGCTGCAGATCGACGGCGGCAAGTCCGGCAGCGCGGATCAGTCCGGAGCCGTTGCCACTGTTGCCGGCCAGCCAGCGGGTGGCATTCTGCTCTGGCTCGGCTTAGCCGCGTGTGCCGGCCTGGCGCTGTGGCAACTCGATGAAGCGTTCCTGGCCAGCCGGAGCAAGGGAGCCCGCAGGGCCAGACCAGTGGCCACCGCGGTGGGAAAGGCCGTGGTCTTCGGCGCCCTGGCTTGGGTTTTCGCCGTCTTCGCAGTGGGTGGCCGGAAGAGCAGCGGCGGCACCAGCAGCGACCTGACCTCGGCGCTCATCAAGGCACCGGGCGGAGCAGTGCTTCTGGTCTGCATCGGGGCCGGCCTCGTCGTCGGCGGTGGCTATTACGCGTACCGGGGCATCTCGCGCAAATTCCTCCGGGACCTCAAGCCGGGCAGCCACAAGATCGTCCTTCCGCTGGGCATCACGGGGTACGCGGCCAAGGGTCTGGTGCTGGCGCTGGTGGGGATCCTGATTATCGCGGCGACGGTCACCGCCGACCCGGGCAAGTCCACCGGGCTGGACGGCGCGCTGCGGGGCCTGCGCGGCCAACCATACGGGGAATACCTACTGGTAGCCGTCGCCGTCGGACTGGTCTGCTTCGGCCTGTATTCCGTCGCCCGCGCCCGGGTTGGCAAGTTCTAGAAGCCGGACACGAAGACATCAGCTGAACGGGAGCGCAGCGAGGGCACGTGCGGCGCGGAGATAGCGGCGCGTGACCAGGCGCTGGGTGAGCCGGGTGACGGGCTGGCCCAAACGGTAGATGAACCCGGAGGGTTTGCTGAAGGCCAGCAGCCCGAAATGGACGGTACCGTCCGCACCCAAGCGGGCGAGAAACGCCTCCTCGCCACTGGCGGGATGCCCGGGCAGGGTTCCGTACCCGAAGCCGGCGCGCTGCGGTTCGGTTCCTCCATCGGGACCGACGACGACGGGTGCCGGTTCCTCCACCCACACCACTTGGCAGGGAACCGGTAGCCGCAGCGGCCCCACGCCGAAGCCGCAGACCACCCGCGTGCCCGTCTGGACCGCTTCGGCAGCCGAGGCAGCTCCTCCGGGATCCGAACCGGACGGCAACCCGACGGTGAGGCCCGCACCGCGCTGGATACCCCAGCGGAGGATTTCCCGAGCCAGCTGCTCATACGTTTCCGCACCGGTGCCCACGGCCACCCAGTGCTCCACCCGGCCGTAGCCGGCCGGCCAGCCGGCGCCGTCATCGAGCCTCTGCGTCAGCCCCCGCTGCGGATAGGTCAGTTCCCCCTGCCCAGGCCTCACCCGTCCGCCCCGGCCTGCACGATCCGCTGCCAGCCCAAGGCTTCGCGTTGACGGCGCGGCAGCGATGCAACCACCAGATCGTAAGAGTCCTCGATCATGTCCCGGATGCTCTGGTCCTCGAGAGCGGCGTCGCAGACCACCCCGTTCCAGTGCCGTTTGCTCATATGGTAAGCGGCCGTAATTTCCGGGTGCACCGCGCGCAGCTGTTCGGCCAGAACAGGGTCGCATTTGAGGCTGACGGTCAGCGGACGGGCGGCAAGGGCGGACAGGGCAAACATTTTCGGTCCCGCGGCACCAGGGACGCGCACCTTGAACACCGAGGCCTCGGGCCCAAAGGGGAAATCCTCGAAGCTGCCCGGCATGGCCAGGCAGGCGCTTTTCAATTGCTCTGCATCCACCCTGAGAGCCTATCTGTTACGGCGCCTCAGAGCCCCAGCCGCGGCGCCTCGATGGCCGGGCAACGGTCCATCACCACGTCCAGTCCCGCGGCCTGCGCCCGGGTCGCTGCCGCCTGGTCGATGACGCCCAGCTGCAGCCAGACGGCCTTCGCGCCGGCCTCGATGGCCTGGTCCACCACCGCGCCGACCCGTTGGGAATTGACAAAGCAGTCGACGACGTCGATCTCCCCGGGCACCTCGGCGAGGGTCTTGTAGCCCTTGGCTCCGTGGACGTCGTCGCCCTTGAGGCTTACCGGAACGATCTCCATGCCCAGCCCTTGCTGCAGGAACAGCGACACGCCTACGGCGGGGCGGCGCGGATTGCCGGAGAGTCCGACGACGGCCCAGCGGCCTTTGTCGGTCAGCAACCGTCGGATGACGTCCGGATCGTTGACCTCTGACATGCCATCAGCCTACGCCACGCCGGCACGGCACGGCACGGTCTGCAGGTCCTACTCGGAGGCACTCAGTTCATCCGCGTAGAGGCACCAGAATTCGTTGGGCTTGGCAGCCGCGGGATCGATCTCCTTCAGCCGCTGCTCAAATTCCTTCGCGACCCGCGCGAATTCTTCGTCCTCTTCCGGGCCGATAGCGTCCCGGTCTATGGCCCCCCACAGCTTGGCAATCTGGACCAGTTGGTCCAGCGACGAGGCGACAAGCGTTTCGTCATCCTGGCAGCTGCAATGCACGGCTCCGGTAAGCCGGTCCACCACCACAAACTGGAAGTCGCCGTCGTTGAGGATGATCGCCCGGCCCTGCGCATCATCCATGAACGGCGGGGCGAGCCAATCACCTTCAATCGGAATGTCTTCCAGGCTGATCGGCACAAGGGGAGCCAACGCCTGGCTGATGTCGTTATCGTCCATGGGATCCTCCTGTTGTCCCGAGACTAACCATCCCCTGCTGCCTGCGTCAATGCACCCCGATCGGCTGGCTGGCCTAGTGCGCGGGGACTATTTGGTGCGAATTGGCCAGCCTGCGGTTGCGCAGCACGGGCAGGAATTCGCGGACCTCGTCGATGCGTTTCCGGGTCACCTCCGCGGTGGCCAGACCCTCCGGTTCATCATTGAGGAAGTCCTTCGGGATGCCCATCGGATCCAGGATCGCCGAGTGGCCCACGGTGTGGCTGCTGGAGGTTCCGGCCGCCGCGATCCAGCAGGTATTTTCGATCGCCCGCGCCTTGAGCAGGGTCTCCCAATGGTCCACCTTGTGCTCCCCCTTGAACCATGCGGCAGCCACGCAGATCAGGTCCGCGCCGTCCTCGGCCAGGGCCCGTGCCAGCTCCGGGAAACGCAGGTCATAGCAGGTCATGATGCCCACGCTGAAGCCGCCGATCTGCACCACCTTGATGCCGCCGTCGCCCGGTTTGATCCGGCTGGACTCCTGGTAGGAGAACGCATCGTAGAGGTGCAGCTTGCGGTAGGTCTCCAGGATCCTGCCCTCGGCGTCGATGGCCACCAGCGTGTTGAACGGCCGGTCCTCGCCGCTGGCCTCATAGCCGCCGGCGATGATGGCGATGCCGGTCTCCTGGGCGATCACCGTCAGACCCTGGACAAAGCTGGACCACATGGTTTCCACGGCGGCCACGAAATCGCCCTGCACCTTGCCCACGCTGAACATGGACTCCTCCGGGAAGACAATCAGCTGCGCCCCGTCGGCCTTGGCGTGCCTGGAGAGCCGGCGCATCACCGCCAGGTTCCCGGCGGCGTCGCCGCCCGGATTGAACTGACCAACACTGACCTTCATGGCGTCTGATTGGGTGCCCACACCCCCAGCCTAGTCCGTGCACCGCCGGTGGGTCATGGCCTCATCCGTTGATCAGGTCGTGCACCACGATCGTCTGGTCCCGGTCCGGGCCCACCCCGATGGCGGAGAACCGGGTGCCGGACATCGACTCCAGCGCCCGGACATACTTCTGCGCGTTCTCCGGCAGGTCGTCCAGGGTTTTGGCGCCGGTGATGTCCTCGGTCCAGCCGTCAAAGTACTCGAAGATCGGCTTGGCGTGGTGGAACTCGGTCTGCGTCATCGGCATCTCGTCATGGCGGACGCCGTCGACGTCGTACGCCACGCAGACCGGAATCCGTTCGATGCCGGTGAGCACGTCCAGCTTGGTCACAAAGTAGTCGGTGAAGCCGTTCACCCGGGAGGCGTGCCGGGCCAGCACGGCGTCGTACCAGCCGCAGCGGCGGGGACGGCCGGTGTTCACGCCGAACTCGCCGCCGGTCTTCTGCAGGTATTCGCCCATTTCATCGAAGAGTTCGGTGGGGAACGGGCCGGCGCCGACCCGGGTGGTGTAGGCCTTGATGATGCCCACGGCGCGGCTGATCCGGGTGGGACCCACGCCCGAACCGACCGAGGCACCGCCCGCCGTCGGATTCGAGGAGGTAACAAAGGGGTAGGTGCCGTGATCCACGTCCAGGAAGGTGGCCTGGCCGCCCTCCATCAGCACCACCTTGCCCTCATCCAGCGCGGTGTTGAGCACATAGGTGGAGTCGATCACCAGCGGGCGCAGCCGTTCGGCGAAGCCCAGGAAATACTCCACCACTTCGTCGACGTCGATGGCCCGGCGGTTGTAGACCTTGACCAGCAGCTCATTCTTCTGCTGCAGCGAGCCCTCGACCTTCTGGCGCAGGATGGAGGCGTCGAAAACGTCCTGGACGCGGATGCCCAGCCGGGCCACCTTGTCCATGTAGGCCGGGCCGATGCCGCGCCCGGTGGTGCCGATGGCACGCTTGCCCAGGAACCGCTCGGTGACCTTGTCCAGCACCTGGTGGTACGGTGCCACCAGGTGGGCGTTGGCGGAGACCCGCAGCCGCGAGGTGTCCGCGCCCCGGGCCTGCAGCCCATCGATCTCCTGGAACAGCGCCTCCAGGTTCACCACGCAGCCGTTGCCGATGATCGGCACCGCGTTCGGGCTCAGGATGCCGGCGGGGAGGAGCTTGAGCTCATACTTCTCGCCGCCGACGACGACGGTGTGCCCGGCGTTGTTGCCCCCGTTGGGCTTCACGACGTAGTCGACGCGGCCGCCGAGCAGGTCGGTGGCCTTGCCCTTACCCTCGTCGCCCCACTGGGCTCCAACGATCACGATAGCTGGCATGGGATCCTCCCCCATCAGTTGGGC
>DATIMB010000128.1:0-1918 GCA_035475875.1 Micrococcaceae bacterium | reverse complement strand
CCGAACGCACCACGCGCCCGGGACATTCGTTAGGGACACGCTGTGCGCAAATGAGACTATCCTCCAGTAGCCTAGGACAATGACTTCTGCACCCCGAGTACGCAAGGCCGTCATTCCTGCTGCGGGTCTTGGCACCCGCTTCCTGCCCGCCACCAAGGCGATGCCCAAGGAAATGCTGCCCGTCGTGGACAAGCCGGCCATCCAGTACGTGGTCCAGGAGGCGGTCAGCGCCGGTCTGAAGGATGTGCTGATGATTACCGGGCGCAACAAGCGCGCCCTGGAGGACCATTTTGATCGGGTGCCGGTCACCGAGGCGCTGCTGGAGGCCAAGGGGGACACCGAGCGGCTTGCCGCCGTGCAGCACGCCACCGACCTGGGCGAGATCCACTACGTCCGGCAGGGCGATCCCAAGGGTCTGGGACACGCGGTGCTGCGCGCCAAGACCCACGTGGGAAACGAGCCGTTCGCGGTGCTGCTCGGCGATGACCTGATTGACGAGCGGGACGAACTGCTGACCACCATGATGGAGGTCCAGCAGCAGACCGGCGGCTCTGTCGTGGCGCTGATCGAGGTGGACCCCTCGCAGATCTCCTCCTACGGCGCCGCGGACATCGAGCAGATCGACGGCCAGGCCCATGTGCGCGTGAAGCATCTGGTGGAGAAGCCCAGCGTCGAGGAAGCCCCCTCCAATCTGGCCCTGATCGGCCGGTATGTGCTGCACCCCAACGTTTTTGAGGTGCTGGAAGAGACCGCTCCCGGCCGCGGCGGGGAGATCCAGCTGACCGACGCGCTGCAGACCCTGGCCGCCCAGGACGGCGAGGGCGGCGGGGTGTACGGGGTGGTGTTCCGCGGCCGCCGGTACGACACGGGGGACAAGCTGAGCTACCTGAAGGCGATTGTCACGCTGGCCTGCGAGAACGACGAGCTGGGCCCGGACCTGCGGCAGTGGCTGGGCGAATACGCGGCGCAGCTGCCGGTCTGAGCCCATGTGGCGGCAGGCGATCTGGCCGGTAACGCTCGAATGCGGAGACATTGTGCTGCGGCCCATCCGGCACCGGGATAAGAGCGCCTGGACGGAAATCCGCAGCCGCAACTACGACTGGCTGGCGCCCTGGGAGGCCAGCAACCCGAACCCCGGCAGCCTGCTGCCCACCTTCGGCGGGATGGTCCGCGCCCTCAATGACCAGGCACGGGCCGGAACGGCGCTGCCGTTCGTTATCACGGAACGTCCATCGGGACCCTCCGGACTCTCCGGGCTCTCCGGGCCGGCGACGCCCCGGCTGGTTGGCCAGCTCACCGTTTCCTCGATCGTCTGGGGATCGGCCATGATGGCCACGCTGGGCTATTGGGTGGACCGGGACCGCGCCGGGCACGGCATCGCGCCGACGGCGGTGGCGATGGCCACGGACCACTGCTTCCGGTCACTGGGCCTGCACCGGATGGAGATCAACATTCGTCCCGAAAACGCGCCGAGCCTGCGTGTGGTGGAAAAGCTGGGCTTCCGGGACGAGGGGCTGCGGCCGCGTTACCTGCACATCAACGGCAAATGGGCGGACCACCGCAGCTTCGCGCTGACGGCCGAGGAGGTTCCGGAGGGGCTGCTGGCACGCTGGCTGGCCAGCCGGAACGGGTAGCGGCTCCGGTGGTCGAAGGAGACGGCCCGAAACCGGCAGAAATCTCCACCGAGGCCGCTTCCGACCGGTATTTCTGCAGTACGCGGCGACACACCGGGACTAATGCTCCACCGGGCATGAATCCGCTCCTAGGCTGGGATCGTGGACGCGCCCTTCAATACCTCAGTGATCTTGCTGGTTGCTGTTGCCCTCTGGCTCATCTGGGTGGCGCCGTACCTGCTGCGAAGGCATAAACACGCCCTCGCCACGGATGCCGCCGCGGTGGTCCCGCTGCAGGAGGCGGC
>DATIMB010000127.1:0-2479 GCA_035475875.1 Micrococcaceae bacterium | reverse complement strand
CGGCTGTTTTGGCGGATTCGACCGGCTCCACGAGGCCGCGCTGCCGGGAATAGGAGAGCGCGTCGAAGGCCGCCCGGGCGCCGGCCTTCCGGTTTAAGGCCTCGGCCAGGTCCGCGGGCACCTCCACGGAGCGCGCTGCGGTATCCAGCTCGATGGTGACCTCGACGTCGTCGCCCGCCTTCAGCCCCGTGGCGGCACGCAGTGCCGCGCTCAGCGGCAGGATAAAGCCGCCGTCGCGCACCGCGATAGTGCTGCGGTAGGTGATTCCCCCGACGGTGACGGAGACGGCAGGGTTCCGCGATGTCCCCAGGGCGGCAACGGCGACGTCGGGAACGGGTAGTCCCGTGGCGTTGCCGGTGCCCGGTGATTTGACCGTGGTCTTGAAGGTTTGCGCCATGGCGCCATTGTAAACAAACTTCGGGGACCGGGCGCTGGGACCCCTAAGCTGTTCTGGTGCCCGTAACAACAACCCTCCGGCGACAGATCCTGAACCTGGCCATTCCTGCGTTCGGGGCCCTGATTGCCGAGCCGCTGTTCCTGCTGGCCGATTCCGCCATCGTGGGCCACCTGGGTGTGGACCAGCTGGCCGGTGTGGGGCTGGCATCCACGGTGCTGCAGACTGTGGTCGGTCTGTTGGTTTTCCTGGCTTATTCGACGACGCCGGCGGTCGCCCGGCTGCTGGGTGCCGGCCGGTTGGCCGAGGCGTTGGCTGTCGGCCGGGACGGTCTGTGGCTGGCGGGATTGCTGGGCGTGGTGCTGGCGGCGGCCGGCTTTGTCTTTGCCGCTCCGGTGCTGGGCCTGCTGGGCGCCGGCGATAAGGTGCTCGGTTTCGCGGTGGAATACCTGCGGTTTTCCATGCCGGGCCTGCCGGCCATGCTGCTCATCCTGGCCGCGACCGGAGTGCTCCGCGGGCTCCAGGACACCCGCACGCCGCTGTTGGTGGCAGGGATAGGTTTCACGGCAAACATGGCGCTGAATGCGCTGCTGGTCTACGGTCTGCGGCTCTCCGTTGCCGGGTCGGCGCTGGGAACCAGCATCTCGCAGTGGGGGATGGCGGCCGTCTACCTGGTGATAGTGGTCCGTGCGGCCAGCCGCGAGGGCGTCGGCCTGAGGCCGGACTGGGCGGGCGTCCACGCCGTCTCCAAGGTGGGCAGCTGGCTGATGCTGCGCACCCTGAGCCTGCGGGTGGCCATCTTTGCCACCGTGCTGGTGGCGACGGCGCAGGGTCCGGTTAACCTGGCGGCGCACCAGCTGGCGATGACGGTCTTCAATTTCCTGGCCTTCGCCCTCGACGCTTTGGCCATTGCGGCGCAGGCACTGATCGGCAAGGAGCTGGGCGCGGCCAACCCGACCGCGGCCCGGGCACTGACCCGAACCATGGTCCGCTGGGGAATCGGCCTGGGCGTGGGGACGGGAATCCTGGTGCTGGCCGCGGCCCAGGGCATCGGCTGGATCTTCACCACCGACCCTGCCGTGCATGCCGCACTGGCCACCGCACTGCTGGTGCTGGCCGTGGGGCAGCCCGCCGCTGGTTACGTCTTTGTGCTGGACGGGGTGCTGATCGGGGCCGGCGACGCCCGGTACCTGGCACTGGCAGGCCTGGCCAACCTACTGGTCTACCTGCCGTTGCTGGCCTGGGTCGCCGTCAGCAGGCCGGCAGGGAACGCAGGACTGTTCTGGCTGTGGGCCGCTTTCGGGCTGGGGTACATGCTGGCCCGCGTCGTCACCTTGGGGCTGCGGGCCAGGTCGGACCGCTGGCTCCTCACCGGCGCCCGCCGGCAATAGGACGGTTCGGGGCGCGAAGGCCAGCCCAGGCCAGGCACTAAACTGGGACGGTGAGTGAATACGCCGTACCCCCGGCCCGCCCGGAGACCGCATCCGCCAGCACGCCGGTCCTGCCCTGGAAGCCGCTGCTGCTCCGCGGCGTGGTGGCGGCCGTTTTCGGCATGGTGACAGTCTTCTGGCAGCAGCCTGGCGGCTTTGCTGCCGCGCTGGCGACGGCGCTCTACCTGCTGGCGACCGCAGCGACGGTTCTCTGGCTCAGGACTTTGCTGCCACAGGGCCGGGCCGGGCTGAGGAGGGCACTCGGACTGGAGATAGCGTTCCTTGCCCTGGCCGGCCTGGCGTCCGTGCTGCTGTACAGCCTGCTGCCGTACGCCGTTACCGTGGCTGCGGGCCTCATCCTCGCCGGGGCTTCGGCCCTGCTGGCGGGCTGGCGGGACCGGAAGTCCTCGCAGCTGGCCAGGGATATGCTCAGCACGTCCATCGTGATCCTGGCCACCGGCATCGTGCTGCCCCTTTTTCTGGCGCTGGGACCCAAGGCCCTGCTGGGCGTTTTGGGCGGCTCCGCCATCATTCTGGCGGTCCTGCTGCTGCTGGCCGGGCTGAGCTACCGGCACGATGCGCGCCAGGCGGGCCGGAGGCCGTAAACTAGGAGTCGGCCTCTTTCTACTCCTTGTAGAACATATGCGCAGGGTCG
>DATIMB010000126.1:0-4394 GCA_035475875.1 Micrococcaceae bacterium | reverse complement strand
AGGGGGAGCGTGGCCAGGTCCGGGTGCTGTTCGTGCAGCAGCGACCGCACCAGCGGTACGTCCACCATCACCTCGGCGGCAGGCATCACCGGCACGTTCTCTCCCTTCCCGCGGCTCGAACCCCCGGAACGACCATACCGGCCCGGTGAGCCGCGACCCCCGTCCATCGGCTCGGGTGAGCCGCTCTGAAGTAGGATTCGAGGATACGGTCCGCAAAACCTTGAGGTGAATATTGCCTGACGTTCGCGCTTCCGCGCCGAGACGTGGTACCAACCTACCCAGGATGGCGGATTTCAATCTGTCGGTGATCCTGGATGCCATCCGCCGCGCACCCAACGGACTCAGCCGCGTCCAGCTGGCCGGGCTGGTTGGACTGGCACCGCAGACGGTCTCCAATATCTGCCGCCGCTTGCTGGACCAGGAGCTGATCATCGAGGCCGGCAAGCAGACCACCGGACCGGGCAAGCCCAGGACGATGCTGCGGCTGAATCCGCAGGGCATGTACGCCGTCGGAGTGCATATAGACCCGTCCGTCACCACCTACGCCGTGCTGGACCTGGCAGGCGGCCAGATCCTCCGCCGGCAGCATCCCACGGACGCCGCGGCCGGTCCCGACCGGGTGATCGAGGACATGGCCAACCAGGTTCTGGAACTGATCCGGGACTCGGGCGTCGCGACCGCCAGGATTGCCGGTGTGGGTGTGGCAACGCCGGGTCCCATCGACGCCCGGCATGGGGCCTTGGCGGACCCGCCGGACCTGCCGGGCTGGAACCGCGTCCTGCTGCGCGACCGCCTTGCCGAGGCCACCGCGCTGCCGGTGCTGGTTGACAAGGATGTCACGGCCGCCGCGGTCGCGGAAATCTGGAAGGGCGGCGCCAACGGAACCGGCAGCTTTGTGTTCTTCTACCTGGGGACCGGAATCGGCTGCGGAATGGTGCTCAACGGCGAGGTGGTGCGCGGCAGCTCCGGCAATGCCGGGGAAATCGGGCACATCGTCGCCGACCCGGAGGGCAGGGACTGCGACTGCGGCAAACGCGGGTGCGTCAAGGTCATGTGCATGCCGCGCACCCTTGTGGCCGAGGCGAGGGAGGCGGGCGTGCTGCCCGACGACGACGGCCCGCAGGACGGCGGCGCGCGGGACGGCGTCGCGGAGCGCGGCGGCACGCGGGACGGCGGGAGTGCGGCGGACCGGGAGAGCGGGCAGGACAGCGGCAGGCAGTCGCTGCCGGAGCAAATGGCTGCCCTGAGCCAAGCCGCGGCCTCGGGGAATGCGGCGGCGCGCGGCATCTTGGACCGATCGGCGGTAAGGGTCGGCATGGCGGTTTCCGTCGTGACGAATCTGCTGGACGTGGAGAGGGTGGTCTTCGGCGGCCCCTTCTGGGGCTATCTGAGGGAGTTCTACCTGGACCGCGTGCCCGCGCTGATCAGGGAACGCAGCGTGACCTCCGGCGTGCATTCTGTGGAGGTGGTGGGCACCGGAGTGGGCGACGATGTGGGTGCTTTCGGAGCGGCCTGCCTGGTGCTGGAGAACCGATTGGCGCCGCACGCGGCCAAGTTGCTGCTGACGGATTGAGCGCATCGTCCGCCCGCACCCTGCGCGGCCGGACTTCGGCTTGAACGGGTGGATCGGCAGGTTGAGCGTGACAGGACTTTCCGAAAGTCCTTGACAAACCTTGTCTTGTTATTCCATTCGATGTAGTATTTGGGCTCGGCCTCTGGCTAGCTCTGTGGCGCGATTGGGGGCGGCACAGAGCCGGCAGGCCTCAAGGTCTGCCGGCTCTGAAGGCCGCTTCCGGTGCTTCTTCTAGTCGATGTCCTCGACGATCTGTCCGAAGGGAATCCTGTCATCGAGGTGCGCCTGCAGCTCCTTAGCGCCCGTCACCACGCGGACCCCGTGAAGCTGATCGGCCGCGGACTGCAGCAGGACCGGCCGGATGGTCGCCACCGCATCTGCGTCTTTGCTGGCAAGGTAGGACTCGTATGCTGCTGGGAGTGCGTTCATGGCCACAGCATAGACCGCCGCCGCTGGTCCCCGAAAGGGCTTATGTGCCCAGCCCCAGCAACTCCACGGACGTCGCGCGCATGTCCATCTTCCGTACCTTGCCGGTAACCGTCATCGGGAACTCATCCACTATCAGGACGTAACGCGGGACCTTGTGCCGGGAGAGTTTGCCCTCACAAAAGGCCGCCACCGCGGCCGTATCCAGCGGTTGGGCGCCGGCGCGTAGCCTGATCCAGGCACACAGTTCCTCGCCGTACTTCGGATCCGGGACGCCTATCACCTGGACGTCGGCGATGTCCGGGTGCGTGTAGAGGAATTCCTCGATTTCGCGCGGGTAGAGGTTCTCGCCGCCGCGGATGACCATGTCCTTGATCCGCCCGACGATGTTGACGTATCCGTCATCGCGCATTTCGGCCAGGTCCCCGGTGTGCATCCAGCGTGCCTGGTCGATGGCCTCGGCGGTCTTGGCCGGATCGTTCCAGTAGCCCAGCATCACCGAGTATCCGCGGGTGCAGAATTCGCCGGGCGTTCCGCGCGGTACGGTCAGCCCGGTGGCCGGATCGATGATCTTCACCTCCAGGTGCGGGTGCACCCGGCCCACCGTCGCGGTGCGCCGCTCGACGTCGTCGTCGGGTCTGGTCTGCATCGAGACTGGAGAGGTTTCGGTCATGCCGTAGGCGATGGCCACCTGCGCCATGTTCATTTCGCTGATGCAGCGCTTCATTACCTCCACCGGACAGGGTGAGCCGGCCATGATTCCGGTGCGCAGGGTGGAGAGGTCGTAGCCGGAGAAGTCCGGAAGGTTCTGCTCGGCAATGAACATTGTGGGCACGCCGTAGAGGGCGGTGCAGCGCTCATCCTGGACGGCCTGCAGCGTTGTGGCGGCGTCGAAGGACGGTGCCGGAATCACCATAGTGGCCCCGTGCGAGGTGGCACCCAGGTTTCCCATCACCATCCCGAAGCAGTGGTAGAAGGGCACCGGAATGCAGAGCCGGTCCTCGTTGGTGAAGAGAATGGTTTCGGTGACAAAGAATCCGTTGTTGAGGATGTTGTGGTGGCTCAGGGTGGCACCCTTTGGATAGCCGGTGGTGCCGGAGGTGTACTGGATGTTGATCGCATCGTCTGCGCCCAGGCTGGCCATCCGCTCCGCCAGCGACTCGGGCGCCTGGCCCTGCCCGGATTCCATCAGCTGATCCCAGCCCGGGTCGCCGATGTACACCACCTGCTCCAGGTCCGGGCACTCCGGACGCACGGCCTCGATCATGGCCCGGTAGTCCGTGGTGCGGTGCGCGGCCATCGAGACCAGCAGCCGCATTCCGGACTGCTTGAGGGCATAGGCGAGTTCATGCTGGCGGTAGGAGGGGTTGACGTTGACCAGGATGGCGCCGATCTTCGCCGTCGCATACTGCACCAGAATCCATTCCGGGCAGTTCAGCGCCCAGATGCCCACCCGGTCGCCCTTGGCGATGCCTGCCGCCATCAGGCCCCGGGCCAGCTGGTCCACGTCGGCATCCAGCTGCGCATAGGTCCAGCGGCGGCCGGACGGCACATCCACCAGTGCCTCCCGGTCCGGGTTGGCGGCGGCCATTCGGGCGAAATTGGCCCCGATGGTCTCGCCCAGCAGCGGTAGGTCCGAGGTACCCGATACATAGGAGGAGAGGGGTGCTGACGCGGCGGCGGACGCGGCGGTTTCGGCAGTCATAGCTGACACGCTATTACGGCCTCCCCGCCACCGGAAGTAGCGCAGCACGAGCCCATTTCCCAGAGGGCCAGGGGACCGGGGTCCGAACGGAACCAGCTAAAAGTTCGGTGAAGCCACCAATTTGTCCGGCGAATCCGTACGAACGGCGATCGAATCCCGTAAAGAGGCGTCTTAATTCGCAAATATGGTTGCAGCGGGAACGGATGCCACCTACAGTTTTAGACAAGTTACTGGATGTAACGTGTCAGCGATCCTCGTTATCGAGGGTGTGGGTGCCCCCATGTGGGCCTGACATTTGCACACAGGATCCTCCCGTGCACGCGGCGGAGGCCGGCTATCTCAGTCCGTCGCCATGCCCGGGTCGGATTTCCTGGTGTTCCCTTCCGCAAAAACCACACAGACCCCGGGGTCATTTCGTTCCCGGGGTGTGGACTACAGCCAAGGACAGCAAATGTCTCCACCAAGCCTTATCGAGGCGCACCCGAAAATAACCGGAACCGCCCCCATCGCCCTTTCCTACGAGCTCTATCCGCCCAAGACGCCGGCGGCGGCACAGAACCTGTGGGCCACCATCCGTGAACTGGAAACCACCCGCCCGGACTACGTCTCCGTCACCTACGGTGCCAGCGGCTCCAACCGGGACACCGCCGTCGAACTCCTCCACCGCCTGCTCACCGAAACCACCCTCCG
>DATIMB010000125.1:0-4927 GCA_035475875.1 Micrococcaceae bacterium | reverse complement strand
TGCGGTCCGAGGATCCGTCCCCGTCGGCGCTTGGTGAGTCCGGGTTACACATCATGACGCGGCAAAAGCCGTATGCCTGGCTCCTGGTCATCACGGGTATCGTTGCGTGGCTGGCTTCCGGCGCGCTGGTGCTGGATCGGCTGGAACTGTACAAGAATCCGAATGCGGTCACCAACTGCGACCTGAATGCATGGGTTTCCTGCGGCTCAGTGATGAAGACTCATCAGGCGGAGATTTTCGGCTTCCCTAACCCGCTGATCGGCGTGTTCGCGTTCGCCGTCATTATCACCACTGGAATGGCCATGCTGGCCGGCGCGCGGTTTGGCCGCTTGTACTGGATCGGGCTGCAAACGGGTGTGACGCTGGGCATGGTCATGATCTGCTGGCTGTGGTTCCAGGCGCTGTACGTCATCGGCATCCTTTGCCCGTACTGCATGGTGGTCTGGGCGATGATGATTCCGCTGTTCCTCTGGACCACCGTGCGCAACCTGCAGCATAGCATCATCCCGGCTCCCCCGGCTGTGGTCAGATTCCTGGGTGACTGGTGCTGGACGCTCGTCGGGTTGCTTTATCTTGGCGTCATCGCCAGCATCTTCTTCCGCTTCATCAACCTGTTCGTCGGCGGAGCGGGCTGAGCTGGGGACGGGCTGAGCTGGGGATTGGTTGCCGGGGCCGAGCTGTCGGGCTGGGTCCGCCGGAATTACCTGTAGCTGCGAGGATTGAATGCCAAAAGGTGCCTCCCAGACATGGGAGGCACCTTTTGGCATTTAATTCACAGTGCGGATTTACACTCAACGACGGATAGTGGGGCTAACGGTGCCGGGCGTGACATTTGCCACGCTGTTTTCCCGTCCAGGAGCTGCCATCTGTTGTGCAGTGAAAATGGGGGACGCCGAAGGATTCAGCTGAACCAGATAGCGATCTCGCGGTCCGCGGATTCGCACGAGTCGGAGCCATGCACCAGGTTCTGCTGGACCTTCAGTCCCCAGTCCCGGCCAAAGTCGCCGCGGATGGTTCCGGGGGCGGCCGTCGTCGGGTCCGTGGTGCCGGCCAGGGAGCGGAAGCCCTCGATGACGCGCTCACCCTCGAAGATCGCCGCCACCAGCGGGCCACTGAGCATGAATTCCACCAGCGGCTCGTAAAACGGCTTGCCGACGTGTTCCTGGTAGTGCTGCTCCAGCTGCGCGCGGGTGGCATCGGCCTTCTTCAGCTCCACCAGGGTGTATCCCTTGGCCTCAATGCGGGCCAAGATGGCGCCGGTCAGATTGCGGGTGACGCCGTCCGGCTTGACCAGTACAAGGGTGCGCTCAGTGCTCACAGTTGCTCCATCGTTCGTTGTGTGTGGGGTTCTCCCCAGTCTACGGGCTGGCGGCGGGCCTAGTCCGCCGGGGTCTCCCCCGGCCGTCCTCGGTCCTCAGCCGCGGCGTCGGTACGCGCGGCGTCCGTACGCCCGGGGTCGCTACGCGCTGCATCGGTATGCGCGGCATCCGCATGCCCGGCGTCCGTACCCGCGGTTTCCCTATGTGCGGCATCCGGATGCGCCGCGTCCCAGGCGGCCTGGTCCTTGTCCCGCTGGATGTTCTCGCGGTCCAGCCGGGAGCCTGCCCGCAGGGCGTACCACCAGGCCAGCGCAAACAGCACGCCTATCACGAACATCAGCGGCTCCAGGAAGCCCGTGGCGATCAGTACCAGCTGCAGCACCCAGCCCAGCGAGGGGCCCCACTTCTTCGTCAGGAAGGCGCAGGCCACCACCAGTACGATGCTCAGCAGCACACCGGCCACCAGGATCACCGGCTGCGGGTAGTCGTGGGCGTGCAGTCCGAAGATGACCAGCGTGGCGAAGAAGGCCACAAAGGCCTCCAGACCCAGCACAGTGGAGGCAAACATCACCCTAATGGAGCGGCGCTTCTTGGGCATCCCGGGGCGCCATTCGCGTTGCGCTTTGGTCAAACGTGCCATTGATCAGGCACCTTCCGTGTCGGCGCCGGGCCGGCCCAGCAGGATGCGTGCCTCGGCCACCAGCGTGATGGAGCCGGTGATCAGGACTGCGCCGGCCAGGTCATAGTTGCTTTCGGCCCGTTCAACGGCCCATTCGATCGCATCGTCCAGCTTGCCTGCGACGTGCACGTTCTCCTCGCCCCAGCCCAGGTCGATGGCCAGATCGGCGAGCTCGTCGGCCGGCACGGCGCGGGGCGAATTGGACTGGGTCAGGCAGATTTCCTCCGCCATGTCGCCGAAGGATTCCTTGAGCTGGCGCAGGATGCCTTCGGCGTCCTTTTCACGCAGCACGCCGAGCACCAGCACCAGCTTGCCGAAGCTGAAGGCCTCCTGCAGTGCTTCGGCGCTGACCCGGATTCCGTCGGGGTTGTGCCCCGCGTCGACGACGACGGTTGGGGCGGTGCGCAGCACCTCGAGCCGTCCCGGCGAGGTCGCCTTTTCAAAGGTTTCCCGGACGACGTCGATATCCAGTTCCCGGGCTCCCCCGCCAAAGAAAGCCTCCAGGGCGGCTACCGCCACGGCCGCGTTCTCGGCCTGGTGCGCGCCGTGCAGCGGCAGCAGCAGGTCCGGGTAGCGGCCGGCGAGACCCTGGATGGTCACCAGTTGGCCGCCGACCGCAACGGAGCGGGATTCCACCCCGAATTCGACGCCGGCAAAGCGGAACTCGGCATGCTTCTGCCGCGCCGTCTGCAGCAGCACCTCGGCGGCGTCGACCGGCTGCGCGGCGCTGACCAGGAAGGCGCCTTCCTTGATGATGCCGGCTTTTTCCATCGCGATCTCGCCGGTGCTGGAGCCCAGCAGGTCCGTGTGGTCCAGGGAAATGGGCGTCACCACGGCCACCCGGCCGTCGCCGACGTTGGTGGCATCAGTGATCCCGCCCAGTCCGACCTCGATCACGGCTACGTCCACGGGCTCGTCGGCAAAGACGGCGAAGCCCAGGATGGTCAGGCATTCGAAGTAGGTCAGTCGCGGCTGCCCGGCCGCTTCCAGTTCCGAGTCCACGATCTGCAGGTAGGGCCTGATCTCGTCCCAGATGCGCACAAAAGTTTCATCCGGAACCGGTTCACCGTCGATGCTGATCCGTTCGGTGACCCTGGACAGGTGCGGGCTGGTGTAGCGGCCGGTGCGCAGGCCGTGCGCGCGCAGGCCGGATTCGATCATCCGTGCCGTGGAGGTCTTGCCGTTGGTACCGGTGATGTGGATGATCGGGAAAGCCTTGTTGGGCTCCCCGAGCACGTCCATCGCCCGGAACAGCGGGGCCAGACGTGGCTCCATCTTGTTCTCCGGGGCCCGTCCCAGCAGCTCCGCGTAAACGCTTTCGACGGAAAATTCGTCGTGGTTCACGGCCGGTCCATCCGCGCCGGGGCCGTTCGCATCAGATCCGTTCACATCGGCTCCGTTCAGATCAGATCCATCCGCATCGGGTCCGTTCACATCGGCTCCATTCGCATCTCGTCCATTCATCAGAGGGCCGTCCGTTCCACCGTGACGGTGGTTTCCACATCGCCGGGCACGTATTCCAGCCGCACGGACAGCGTCTCCGCCTTGACCAGTTCCGCGTTGGCGTGCAGCGCGTCGATCGTCTCCTGCGGTCCGCTGACGATGGTCAGGATCCGGTCGCTGACGTGCAGCCCGGCATCCTTGCGGGCTTGCTGGATGGTGCGGACCATGTCCCGGGCCACGCCCTCCGCTTCCAGCTCGGGTGTGAGCTCGGTGTTGAGCACCACGAAGCCTCCGCCGGGCAGCACCGCCACAGCCCTCGACGACGGGCCTTGGCCGTCGCCAGAGCCGGCCACCACGGTCTCGAGCGTGTATTCCTGCGGCTCCAGCGCCAGTCCGCCGGCGCTGACCTGCCCGTCCTGGTCAATCGACCAGTCGCCGGACTTGGCGCCCTTGATGGCGGTCTGCACGTCCTTGCCCAGCCGTGGGCCGGCGGCGCGGGCGTTGACCACCAGTTTCTGCTCGATGCCGAACTGCTCCGGCGAGGCATTCGCGGTATCCACCAGCCGCACCTTGCGGATGTTCAGCTCGTCGGCGACGACGGCCGCGTAGCCTTCCAGCTCTTCCGCCCCGGGTGCGACGACGGTCAGTTCCTGCAGCGGCAGGCGCACGCGCAGCTTTGCGGCCTTTCGCAGGCTGGAGCCGGCCGAGCAGATCTGCTGCGTGCGGTTCATCTGCTCCACCAGCTCCGGATTGGCGCCGAACAGCGCCGAGTCGGGCCAGTCGGCCAGGTGCACCGACCGGCCGCCGGTGAGGCCCCGCCAGATTTCCTCGGATACCAGTGGCAGCAGCGGCGCCGCCACCCGGCAGACGGCCTCCAGCGCGGTGTAGAGCGCGTCGAAGGCGTCTTCGCTTTCGTCGAAGAAGCGCTGCCGGCTGCGCCGGACGTACCAGTTGGTCAGCATGTCCAGGTAGCTGCGCAGGGCGTCGCAGGCACCGGAGATGTCGTAGGCGTCCAGCAGTTCGGTGGTGCTGCGGATCAGGTCCCCGGTGTTCGCCAGCAGGTACTGATCCAGGGTGTCCGTGTAGCCGTCATGGCGCAGCTTCGCCTGGTAGCCGCGGGGACCACCATCGCCGGCCACGCCGGCAGCAGTACCGTCGTCGGCCACGCCGGCACCGCCGGCGCCCCCGCCCACCGAGGCCGCGTCGTCGGCGCCCTTGGCGGCATTGGCGTAGAGGGTGAAGAAGCTGTACACGTTCCACAGCGGCAGGATCACCTGCCGGACGCCGTCGCGGATCCCCTGCTCGGTGACGATCAGGTTCCCGCCGCGCAGAATGGGGCTGGACATCAGGAACCAGCGCATCGCGTCCGAGCCGTCGCGGTCCAGCACCTCAGAGACGTCCGGGTAATTGTGCAGGCTCTTGGACATCTTCTGCCCGTCGGAGCCGAGCACAATGCCGTGGCTGATCACGTTGCGGAACGCCGGCC
>DATIMB010000124.1:0-1840 GCA_035475875.1 Micrococcaceae bacterium | reverse complement strand
GGCCGGGCGCTGATGTCCAATCCGAAGGTGCTGCTGCTGGACGAGCCCTCCATGGGCCTGGCCCCGCAGTTCATCCGGCAGATCTTCAAGATCGTCACGGAGATCAACCAGCAGGGCACCACGGTGCTGCTGGTGGAGCAGAACGCCAACCAGGCGCTGGCCCGGGCGCACCGGGCCTTTGTGCTGGAGACCGGCCAGATCACGCACAGCGGGACGGGCAAGGAACTGCTGGCCAACCCGGCGATCAAGGAAGCCTACCTGGGCGTCGGGTAGGCCCCGCGGCCGGCACGCGCAGACGGAACCCGGGGACGAACCATCCGGGGCCAGCTGAAAAATGACAGCGATCCCGTTCAATGACGCCGGAATATCCGTGTCATTGAACGGGATCGCTGTCATTTGGGGAATCCGCGTCATTACGCGGGACCGCTGTCATTACGTGGCAGCCGTGTCATCGATGGGACGGCACGCGTCGCCCGCAGAGGGTCACGCGTCGTTGGGATAGACCACACCGAGCTCGGCGCGGACACCGTCAAAGAGGTGCATGATGGCCAGTGAATCCGCCAACGGCATCGTCGGACTCTCGGTCAGGCCCTGCTGGATGCAGCGGGTCACCTCGCGCAGTTGGTACGTGTAACCGCGGCCGATGGGTTCGAAGCTTTCCAGCCGGGGCTCTTGCCAGCCGATCTGCACCGTCAGGGAGGTGGGGTTATTCACCGAACCCATCGTCTGCAGGTAACCCTTGGATCCGGCGACGACGGCGGAGCGCGGCCCGTGGGCGGTCAGCGAGGACATCAGCTGGGCCTGCGCGCCGCATGCATAGCCAAGGGTGATGGCGTTCTGGCTGTCCACACCCAGCGGGGCGATCACGCCCGTGGCGCTGACGGATTGGGGTGCACCGAGTGCTGCCCAGGCCCAGAGCAGCGGATATACGGTCAGGTCCAGCAGCGCCCCGCCGCCGTCCGCCCGTGCCCAGATCCGGGTTTCGGGATCGTCAGGGGCCGGGAAGCCCAGGTCCGCGCGGACCCACTTTACGGTGCCGAGTTCGCCGGAGGCGATGATGTCGAAGGCGCGCTGCATGCCCGGAACAAAGCGGGACCAGACGCCCTCCATCAGGAACAGCCCGCGCTCGGCCGCCAGCCGGATCAGCTCTGCCGCCTCACGGGCGTTGATGGTGAAGGCCTTCTCGCACAGCACGTGCTTCCCGGCCTCCAGCGCTGCCTTGGCCACGGCGAAATGCTGGGCATGCGGGGTGGCAACATAGACGACGTCCACCTCAGGGTCCTGGACCAGCTGCTGGTAGCCGGGGATCCCGCCGTCGTCGTAATACTGTGCGACGAAGCCGAAGCGGGACGCGAACGCCGCCGCTTTCGGCGCAAAGCGTGAACTAACCGCCTGCAGGACCGCGTCCTCCAGCAGGGCCAGCTCCCCGGTAACGGTGCCGGCGATGTTCCCGGTGGCCACCACACCCCAGCGCAGCGGCCTGCCGGTGGCTATTAGGGGCTGCGGTGCATCCGTGGTGTACCAGTCGGGCCGGTACCAGTCGGGCCTGGCTATGAAGCGCGGTTCGGTCATGGCCTCATTCTGCCATCCGGCCGCAGGCATGGAAGGGCCCGGCCCGCCAGTTGGCGGACCGGGCCCTAACCGATGTGGAACTTACTTGGTCAGCGGAGCCAGCGAGGGATCGTTGGCGTATTCCTGGGCGGCGTTGGCCTTGGTCACGATGTGCGGCGGCAGCAGGAAGGCCGGAACCACCTTGACGCCGTTGTTGTAGGACTTGTCATCGTTGACTTCGGGCTTCTTGCCGGACTGCAGGTCCTTGACCATCTGGATGGCGTGCGCC
>DATIMB010000123.1:0-4027 GCA_035475875.1 Micrococcaceae bacterium | reverse complement strand
ACCAGGACAGCCTGTTCGACCAGCCCTCCGCGCCGCTGGGACCGGATCTAGCCCAACTCCACGACGATTTCCAAAACCAGCTCCGCACGGTCCGTGAGTCCACCGAGCCCGGACGGCTGAACCTGCTGCTGGCCGCGGAATCGGCCGGAGCCCTGATCGCGGCCGAAATGCAGCGGGCCGGGCTGCCCTGGCGGGAGGACCTGCACCGGGAAATCCTGCAGCAGCATCTGGGGCCGCGGCCGTCCGGGCTGCAGCGGCCGGAGAAACTGGAGGCGCTGGCCGGCGAGCTGCGCCGGCGGCTGAACGCGCCCGGGCTGAACCCGGACTCGCCGCTGGAGCTGATGCGCGCCCTGCATCGGGCCGGGATAGAGGTCAAAACCACGCGCTCCTGGGAGCTGAAGCAGCAAACCCATCCCGCCATCGAACCGCTGCTGGCGTACAAGAAGCTCAGCCGGCTGCATACGGCGAACGGCTGGAGCTGGCTGGACCAGTGGGTTAAGGACGGCAGGTTCCGGCCGGAGTATGTGGTCGGCGGTGTCGTCTCGGGACGGTGGGCCTCGCGCGGCGGAGGGGCGCTGCAGATCCCGAAGCAGGTCCGGTCCGCGGCCTATGCGGACCCCGGTTTCAGGCTGATTGTCGCCGACGCGGCGCAGCTGGAGCCGAGGGTGCTGGCCGCCCTGGCGCGGGACAGCCGGATGGCGGAGGCTGCGCGGGATAAGGATCTCTATGCCGGCATCGCCGCCCAGGGCTTCGGCGGCGACCGGGCCAAGGCCAAGGTGGCGTTGCTGGGAGCCATCTACGGGGCCACGACGGGCGAGTCCGGCCGGCTGATGCCCCAGCTCAGCCGGACCTACCCCCGTGCGGTGGGCTTTGTGGAGGACGCGGCCCGCGCCGGCGAGAAGGGGTCGGTGGTGACGACCCGGCTGGGACGCAGCACGCCGCCGCCCTCCGAGCGCTGGCGCGCAGCGCAGCTGACCTCCACTGCCCAGGAGCAGCGCCACGCGGATGCGATGGCGCGTTCCCGTGGCAGGTTTACCCGGAATTTTGTCGTCCAGGGCTCAGCTGCGGACTGGGCGTCCTGCTGGCTGGCGGAATTACGACGACGGCTGCGGGCTTTGGCTGCCGACGGCGGGGCGCCCGGGGGCGCCGGCGGACGGACGGACCCGGGAACGGCGGAACTGGTTTTCTTCCTGCACGACGAGGTCATGGTGCATGCCCCGGAAGAGCTGGTGGAGACGGTCACAGCGCTGGTCGAGGAATCCGCCCGGGCGGCGACCGAGCTGCTGTTCGGCCGGATCCCGATCGAATTTCCGGTAAACATCACCGTCGTAAAGTCCTACGCCGACGCGAAGTAACCCAAGGGATCACGCCTCCTGCAACTGTCCCGCAGATAACGCACGGAAAGCGCCCCAATCGTGCGTTATCTGCGGGGTAGTTGCGCGCCGGAGGGTCAGACCGGGGCCGGGATCACGCGCTGGGCATCCCAGGCCACGGCCCATCCCAGTTCGGTGAAGATCCGGTCCAGGAGGGCGGCGGTGAAACCCCAGACCACCACGCCGTTCACGCGGAACGCCGGGCCGCGGTAGGTCTGGCCCCGGCGCGTGCGCGTCGCGGTGTAACGGTTGTCCGGGTCCAGCAGGTCCCTGACCGGAACCCGGAAGACCTGGGCCGACTCGGCGTAATCCACCACCGACACCGGGGACGGCGAGGCCCACCAGGCCAGTACCGGGGTGACCATGAAATTACTGACGGTCAGCGGCAACGCCGGCAGCGTGCCCAGGACCTCGACGCCGTCGGCCTCCAGCCCGGTTTCCTCAACGGCTTCGCGCAGCGCCGCGTCCACCGCCGACCCGTCCTGGGGGTCCACTGTCCCGCCCGGGAAGGCGATCTGGCCGGGGTGGTTCCCCAGCGTGGCGGCACGTTCAATCAGCAGCACGTCCAGCTGTGCCGGGGCCAGCGGTTTGGTCGAGACGGCCGGCACCGGATCCAGCGCTCCGAAGAGCATCAGCACTGCCGCGTTCCGGCATTTGTCCGGGTCCAGCCTGACCGCCCAGCGCGGGTCCGGGTCGGCGGCCAGCGTTCCCTCGGCCGCCTGGCGCGCCAATGAGACCAGGTCACGGTAGGCGCTCACGCCCTGGTTCCCGGAACCGTTGCGTCAGGGACTGCGGCGCCTGGGCCAGAGGAGTCCAGCAGGCCGCCGTCAAGGGCCGGGGCGTCTGCCACTCCGGTTCCCGTTTGCTTCTGCCAGGCGGCGCGCTGGGATTCCTGCCGGTACTCCGCGGCCCGGGAAACATCGGCCAGCATCCGGGCCAGCAGTTCCTCGTTGCCCGGCGCCAGCTCGTACTTGAGCAGTTTCTTCGCCTTCACCGGATCGGTTTCGCCCTCGCCGTAGGACGGACAGAGCGTGGCAATGGCGCAGGCACCGCAGGCGGGCTTGCGGGCGTGGCAGACACGCCGACCGTGGAAGATCACCCGGTGGGAGACCATCGTCCAGTCCCTGGGTTCGAACAATGCAGCTACATCCTTTTCGACCTGGACCGGATCCTCCGACTCGGTCCAGTCGAAGCGCCGGGCCAGCCGGCCAAAATGTGTGTCGACGGAAATCCCCGGGATACCGAACGCGTTCGCGAGCACCACGTTGGCGGTCTTGCGGCCCACCCCGGACAGCGTCACCAGGTCCTCCAGCCGGCCCGGTACCTCGCCGTCGTACTCGTCCACGATGCGTGTTGCCAGGGAAATCAGGCTGCGGGACTTGGCCCGGAAGAATCCGGTCGGCTGGATCATGGCCTCCAGTTCGGCCACGTTCGCCTCCGCCAGCGCCCTGGCGTGCGGATACTTGGCGAACAGGGCAGGCGTGGTCATGTTGACCCGCACATCGGTGGTCTGTGCGGACAGGACCGTGGCTACCACCAGCTCGTAGGCATTGCGGAAGTCCAGTTCGGGGTGGGCATAGGGATACAGCTCCGCCAGTCCCCGGTTGATTTTCCGCGCCCGCCGCTTGCGCGCCAGCAGCGTTTCCTGCGGCGCGGTGTTCCTGCCCGGTTTTTGTTTCCCGGGGTTTTGCTTGGCCGGTTTTTCGTTGGCCACGTTTTCCTTAGCCGGTTTTCCCTGCGTCGGTTTCTCCCTGCCTGCCATCTACTCGCCCTCAGGAGCCCGCTCGATGTTGCTCAGGTCCCGCAGCACCCCCACCCGGCCGTCCGTGTTCTGGACCAGGAAGTCATGCCCGCGGTCCTGCAAGGCCAGGATCCAGTTCCCGGGTTCCAGGTTGTACAGGAAGCCGCCGGTTTTTTCGTCGACGACGGCGCGCGGCCGGTCGACCGCGAACCAGAACGCGTCGTAAACGGGCCGGTCCGCCTCCTCATGCCCAAATCCGGTGGGCTGCTGCTGGCGGGTTGCCGGGTCCACCGTAGCGCCGATACTTTCGGGCTGGCGCCGGACGGTCTCGTGAATAGCGGTCGGCGGCTGGCTGGCCGTCTGCCGGGCTGCCTGCCCTGCGGCATATCCGGTCTCGGCTGCCGGTGCCTGTCCCGCGGGTCGGGCGTCGTGGGCGGTCGGCGTGTGGTCACCATGTCCGGCTCCAGCCCGGTGTTCGGCCTCATCGTGGATGGCAGGGTGCAGCAGCGTTTCTTCACCGCGGTCGAAGTAGCTGGCGGAATCGGCGTCCGGCAACTGGGCCGCCCCGGTGTGCAGGTGCTCGCCATGCTGGGCCGCCTCAGGCGGGGTGCTCCATGCCGTCTGGCCCTCCGCGGGCAAGGCGGTAGCCGCCGAGCCCACGCCTCCGGCAGCCGCGGCAGTTCCCAGGTACTGGCTCAGTTCCGGGGCGGCCGCTGGCTCCTGGACCGGCTGGTGGAAGCCTGGTTCGCGGCCCTCGGGTTCAGCCTGCTCCGGCGCCCGGGCCGACTTCGATGGCTCCAGGTTGGAGGCCTCCTGGTGCTGGGGCTGGGTAGCAGACTGATCGTCCGCCTGGTTCCCGGCCTGCTGCAACTCCGGCTCTTGCGGCGGCAGGTACTCCGCCTGGTTCCCGGCC
>DATIMB010000122.1:0-8114 GCA_035475875.1 Micrococcaceae bacterium | reverse complement strand
GCCCAGATACGGCGGCGGGCCAACGACCACATCTGCCTGAAGCCGGTTCCGCGGTCCAGGACAGCCCGGGACACAGGAATCACCAGGACCCCCTGGAGAACCATGGTCGTGAGGGTCTGAAGCAAACCGGCAATGAGGGCGGCAGCACCGGCGCCCACCACAAAAGCACCTGCCTCGCTGCTGGTCACGTTGCCGGAGGCGATGGATGTGAGTGAGAGACCCGTCCCGAAGAGGACGGCCAGTAGCGCCAGGTTCACCACGGCGGAGGCGGCCTGGACCAGCAGTGCGGAACCGAACATGGCCCTGGCATTGCGGCGGGCAGCCTGGAAGGCACCATCCAGCACCTCGCCCAGCGTCAGGGGCCGCAACGGGATGACGCCTGGCTTGGGCGGCGGCACGTACTGCTGATAGCCGGGGTAGCCGGTTTGCGGCCAACCCTGCTGCTGTGGCCACGCAGACTGCCCCCACTGCGGCTGGCCCCATTGCCCCGGCTCCGGGGGCTGCGGGGGTTGGCCCCATTGGCCCGGTTGGGGTGGCTGCGAGGGTTGGCCCCATTGGCCCGGCGCGCCCCACTGCGGTGGCTGCGCCGGTTGGTCCCATTGGCCCGGCTGGGGTGGCTGGCCCGGCTGGGGTGGCTGTGCCGGTTGGCCCGGCTGGGGTGGCTGTGCCGGTTGGCCCGGTTCCTGCGTCATCGCCCTCTCCCCAAAGCTGATACCGGCTTGCCCCGGACGGTGCGTCGCGGCTGGCCGCTGCCGATTCTCCGCTCAGCCTATCCGGTTCGGTTTGGAGCTCATAGGTCTTCGGTTTGGAAGACATAGGTACGGAAAGAGGCACGCTTGCACTGATGGCAGTGTCTGCAGTGCCTGCATTGGCAGCATGTTTTTTCTGAAGCATGTGGAGTCCGTCAGACCCGGGACTGTCATCCAGGCGCTCGCAGAGCTCGCTTGGCCGAATCACCGGTCCATCGCTGGGCGACAGACCGGTAGGCTGGTTCAGCGCTGCTGCTGAGCGCTAACAAGACATTGTGCGGGGGATAAGGGAATATATAACTATGAAGGCACGCATTCTGGTAGTGGACGACGACGAGGCTCTGGCGGAGATGATCGGCATTGTCCTGCGCAATGACGGGTTCGAGCCCGTCTTTTGCGCCGATGGCGCTCAGGCGTTGGAGATCTTTCGGGCGTCCAAACCGGACCTGGTGCTGCTTGACCTGATGCTGCCGGGCATGGACGGAATCGAGGTCTGCCGGCAGATCCGGGGCGAATCGGACGTGCCGATTGTGATGCTGACAGCCAAAGCTGACACGTCCGACGTTGTCCGCGGGCTGGAATCCGGCGCGGACGACTATGTTCCCAAGCCCTTCAAGCCGGCCGAACTGGTTGCCCGCGTACGTGCGCGGCTGCGCCCCGGAGACCAGAAGGCGCCCGAAACCCTGAAGATCTCCGATGTCACCATTGATGTTGCCGGGCACGTGGTGCACCGCGACAGCAAGAGGATTTCGCTCACTCCGCTGGAGTTCGACCTGCTGGTGGCACTGGCGCGCAAGCCCTGGCAGGTCTTCACCCGGGAGTTGTTGCTGGAACAGGTCTGGGGATACCGCCACGCCGCTGACACCAGGCTGGTCAACGTCCACGTCCAGCGCCTGCGCTCCAAAATCGAGCGCGATCCCGAGGCTCCGGAAGTTGTGCTGACTGTCCGCGGAGTGGGCTACAAGGCGGGCCAGTAACCGGAGTACTGGCGGCTGCCGATGGCTAACCCGAAAAAATCAACCGATACGGCACGCTCGAGCGTAGCCGTCCCCGGTCGTGCCCTCCAGGACCGCCCGGGGGCAGCGGAGCTGGAACCGCCCGATCCAACGGAGCCGAGGGAATCCACCCGCATTTCGGACGGCTTCAGTGGACACGCCTCCCAGGCACCTGAGCCGGCCGACGTCGTCGGACCAGGGCCCGGTGCACCCGCAGGGCCTGCCGCCGTCGACGGACCAGGGTCCCATGCAACAGAGCCGGCCGACGTCGTCGGACCAGAGTCCAATGCCTCCGATGAGCCCGCGGAACCCAGGGGACCGCACATCTTCGGGGACCGTGCGCAGAAGGTGTTCGCGGCGATCCGGCGCGGGTTTGCCAAGCTGCGTCCGGTCCTGACAGTTCTGCGCCCGCTGTTAGGGCTGCTTCGCCCGCTGGGCATCTGGATGGGACGGGCACGAGCCACGCTGATCCGGCGCTGGCGGCGGTCACTGCAGTTCCGGACGGTGCTGGTGACCATGCTGATTGCCTCACTGGCCTTTGCCGCCGTCGGTGTCTACCTCTCCAACCAGATCGCCAACGGCCTTTTCCAGGAGCGCCTCCAGCAGGCCAAACAGGATTCCGGACGGGGCGTGACGCAGGTCCAGCAAAGCTTCGACAACGCGCAACTCAGCGATCTGCCCAGCGTTTCCACCTACGTCCGGGACACGCTCAAGCTGCTTGAAGCCGGGGCCACCAGCGACAACCGCAAATACCTGATGGTGCAGATTCCGGGCCAGAGCCATCTGCTCTCCGTCTCGTCGTCGGACTCCGGCGGCGTCACCGCGGCCATCATTCCGGCCAGCCTGCGCACCGCCGTGCAGCAGAACCCGGGCCAGTACTGGCAGTCCATCCCGCTGCCCATCGGGAGCAAGGGCATCCATCCGGCGCTGGCCCTGGGCAGCAAAGTGGCGTTGCTGGGAACTGACTACGAGCTGTACCTGATCTACGACCTCAACGACGCCCAGGACACCTTGAACTACATCCAGTCGGTGCTCTGGCTCGGCGCCGGCATTCTGCTGCTGCTGATCGGCGGGATCGCCTGGTACGTGACCCGCAACGTGGTCCAGCCGGTCAGCCACGCCGCGGCGGTCTCGGAGAAGCTTGCGGCCGGCGAACTGCAGGAGCGGATGACGGTCAAGGGCGAGGACGAAGTGGCACGCCTGGCCACCTCGTTCAACAAGATGGCCACAGCGCTGCAGGACCAGATCACCCAGCTGGCCACCCTGTCGCAGATGCAGCAGCGCTTCGTCTCCGACGTGTCCCATGAGCTGCGCACCCCGCTGACAACGGTCCGGATGGCCGCCGAAGTGCTCTACGACGCCCGGGACGGATTTGACCCGATGAATAAGCGCTCCGCCGAACTGCTGTACCACCAGGTGGAGCGGTTCCAGGCCCTGTTGGCGGACCTGCTGGAGATCTCGCGCTTTGACGCCGGCGCCGCCGTCCTGGACGCCGAGCCGCAGGACATTTTGGCCGTCATCCACCATGTGATCGACGGCGCCCAGCCGCTGGCCGAGGGCTCCGGCTCAACCCTGTCGGTGGTTTCCACGGTGGCCGGCAACAGCGGCGTGGCGGAGATGGATCCCCGCAGGATTGACCGCATCCTGCGAAACCTGGTGGTGAACGCGCTGGAGCACGGAGAAGGCCGGCCGGTGGAGGTGTTTGTCGCCGCGGATGCGGACGCCGTCGCCGTCGCGGTCCGGGACCACGGCATCGGCATGACGGCCGGCGAAGTGGCCCGCGTCTTCGATAGGTTCTGGCGTGCGGATCCGGCCAGGGCCCGCACCACCGGTGGCAGCGGCCTGGGGCTCTCGATCGCCGCGGAGGATGCGCACCTGCACGGCGGCTGGCTGGAAGCCTGGGGCAGCCCGGGCGAGGGAGCCTGCTTCCGGCTGACGCTTCCTTGCCGCCGCGGTGCCGCCCTGGACCATTCACCGCTGCCGCTGCCTCCCGGCGGCATCAATGACGACCTGCAACATCTCCCGCTTGCCGGAGGTGTCGTCCCGGCGGCAGAAGTTGAGGCCCGTTCCGGTGCAACCGCGGCGCCATCACGCGCCGCCGCCCCGAACGGCCCACGATCAGCTGGCCCGGGTGTCTCCGGAAGGGTGGCGCCCTGATGAACCTCCGTGCCCTGCTCAGGGCCATCGCGGTCAGCCTCGCCGTCGTCCTTTTCGCCGCCGGCTGCGCGGCCATCCCCACCGACGGCCCGGTCGGCAAAAGCGATCCGCTGCCCGGCCAGAACAACCCGGTCAACATCGACTTCCGGCAGAGCGCGCCCGTGCCGGGTGCATCGCCGTCGAGCATTATCGAAGGCTTCATCACCGCCGGCACCGGTGTCTCCGACGACTTCCAGGTGGCCCGCCAGTACCTCTCCGCGAGCCTGGCGAAAACCTGGAAGGCGGACCAGCGCACGCTGGTGTACAAGGACACCTTCAAGGTGGTCCCGAACGGCACGGAAACCGACTACAAGGTGGATTTCAACGTCCAGTCCGTCGTCGATGCGGACGGCATCCTTACGCCGTCCACCTCGGCGGCCGTGGAGACCGTCAAATTCGGCCTGACCAAGGAGGACGGCCAGTGGCGGATCAGCGCCGTCCCGGACGGCATCATGCTGGCCGCCGCGAACTTCGATACCCTGTACAGCCCCTACTCGCTGTATTTCTACGACCCCACCTTCACCTATGCGGTGCCGGACGTGCGCTGGCTGGCGGGAAAGTCGACGACGACGGCCACCTCACTGGTGCGGGCCATCCTGAACGGCCCCGCACCGTACCTGAAGGGTGCGGTGGCCAGCGCCTTCCCGGACGGCATGCACCTGGTCAGGGATTCGGTGCCCGTCACCAACGGGGTGGCCCAGGTGGACCTGACCGAACAGCCCCTGATCGACGCCTCGGTCAAGTCGCGCCAGCAGATGCAGGCGCAGCTGATGGTGACCCTGCAGCGGAACCTGAACACGGTCACCTCCGTCACGCTGCGCGCCGATACCCGCGAAGTGGACCTCGGATCGCCGGACCAGAACCAGCTGCCGGTGGTGAACAACCAGGTCCCGGACCGCCAGGTGGCGCTGTCCAAGGGCCAGCTGGTCCGCTACGACGGCGGCCAGGTGACCCCGATCGACGGCCTGCCCGCTTTGGACAAGTACGGTCCCAACCATCCGGCGCTTTCCTACGCCAAGAACCTCTATGCCTTCCTCAATGCGGACGGCAGCCAGCTGTACACGGTGGTGCCCGGGCAACCGGAACAGCTCGCAGCCTCCGGAAGCGGCCTGACCCCGCCCTCGTTCTCACCGCAGGACTGGATCTGGACCGCCTCCGGCAACGGCAACGGCACGGTCTACGCGGCCCATCCGGACACCAGCGAGCCGGGAAAGCAGACGCCTGTGGTGTCGCTGAACGTGCAGTGGCTGGCCGGGCGCACCGTAACCTCCTTCCGGGTCTCCCGGGACGGCAGCCGTGCCCTGGTGGTCTCCGAGCAGAACGGCGTCAGCGCTGTGCAGATCACCGGCATCCTGCGCAACGGCGACGTGCCGAAGGACCTGACCGCGCCCATCACGCTGCCGGATTCGGTCAATGCCCGGGTCGGCGCCTGGGTGAACGAGACTTCGGTGGCGGTGATGCAGCCCTCCGTGGAGGACCAGGTGGTGGTGGAGATCCTGGACCTGAAGGCCGACGCCCAGCAGCTGGCACCGCTGGCGGGGATGGTTGGCCTCAGCGCCGGCAACGGCGCCCTGGACCTTTACGGCCAGACCGGCAGGGGCGTGTACGTGCGGGTCGGGAACGGCTGGACGCTGCAGGGCAAGGACATCCTGCAGTCCTCCTTCGCGGGCTGACGCGCCCGGCGGGGCCGGCGTTCCGGCTTGGTTTGTCTGTCCTGCACAGGGTGCGTCCGGCCGGGTCCTGTTCACGTACGACGGCGGGATGGTTGCGGGCGGTGGGCTGCGGGCCGACGCTGGAGCATGAGTTCAAAGCTGGGACGTCGTGGGGACGAGGTCCTGGACCACGCCCACAGCGGCCTGCACCGTGGGCGCACCGGACCCTGGTGGCTGCGCTGCTGGTTGCTTGCAGCGGATGCCGTTCGCGACTTCGCCGCGCTGATATTTCCGGTCGACTGCATCGTTTGCGGCGCCGAGGACAGTTCGCTGTGCCGGCCTTGCTCGGTGGCGCTGCGGGCGGCCGTGCGGAAGCCCTTCCGTGCGGAAGGAACGGCACCGGCGCTGATGGATGTGGACGGCACGGTGCTGCTGCCGGTGGTGGCGGCCGGCGTGTACCGGGACGAGCTGGCCCGGGCCATGCTCGAATTCAAGAACCACGGCCGGACGGATCTGGCCGGCCACCTTGCCAGCTGCCTAGCCAGGGCGTTGGAGGCCGCCGTCGGACCCTGGGCGGCGGGGTCCGGCGGCGAAGTCTGGCTGGTCCCGGTGCCGACCAGCGGCAAGGGATTCCGCAAGCGCGGCTACGATCCCGTCCGGCTGCTGCTGCTGACACTGCACCGGCGGTCCACGCTGCCCCGGGGTGCCGCCATCCGGCCGGTACTGAAGCTGAAATCCAAGGCCCCCTGGCGGCGCAGGACGCAGAAGGGCCTGGGCCGTTCCGCCCGCCGGGCCAACGTTCGCAACAGCATGTACGTGCCCAACCGGCTGGCCTCCATCCGTGGCCAGCCGGTGGTCATCATCGACGATGTGCTGACCACTGGAGCCACGGCCGCGGAGGCGGCCCGGGCCCTGCGCGAGGCCGGCGCGCTGGTTGCCGGAGCGGTCGTGGTGGCCGCCGCAAGGTCGCCCGACCGGCCGGAACCGGCTCACTGACCAGCGCCTCAGCCTGTTGTGGGCCTCGGATAACCAGTCCGATTTTCCCCGGCTCCAGGGCACGCCTCGATGCTCCGTAAGGACTTTCAAGGCTTCCCCAGGACTTTACAAGGGCTCCGGAGGGACCGGCGGGAAAATTCATGGGACTTAAAGATGAATAACAGATGGCGTTGAACTAACGTGAGTTAACGGGTATCTCCCAGGAGGTCTACCACCCGTCGGCGGTCAGGTTCTGACTGAACACCGGAGCGGACCGCCGTGTCACCGAAGTATTTGGAGGGCACCATGGAGTTCTTGATCAGCGGCCGGAATCTCACGGTTTCGGACCGCTTCCGCGAATACGCCAGCGAGAAGATGTCGAAAATCGAGCAGCTTGGCGACAAGGTCCAGAGAATCGATGCCAAGGTCTCCAAGGAGACCAACGCGCGCGTCGCAGACGCCCAGCTCACCGTGGAACTGACGGTCCAGGGCCGTGGCAGGGTGGTCCGCGCCGAGGCATCCGCGGGGGACAAATTCGCGGCATTCGACGTGGCCTACAACAAGCTCCTGGAGAGACTCCGGCGGGCGAGGGACCGCAAGAAGGTGCATCACGGGCGGCACACTCCGAAGGCGGTGAGCGCCGCGACATCCAGTCTGGAGGCTGTCAGCAGCAGCCAACCCATCTACGCCCAGGGAACCGAAGATTCCCAACCCGATTCAACTCAGCAGGAACGTTCACCCTACGAGATTGAAAATGACATCCCGGCCGGGGATTCCCCGGTGCTGATCCGCCGCAAGGTTTTCCCGGCCGGCTCCCTGAGCCTCGACGATGCCGTGGACAATATGGAACTCGTGGGCCACGACTTCTACCTCTTCGTCGATTCCGCTACCGGCGCGCCCTCCGTCGTGTACCGCCGCCGCGGCTGGACCTATGGTGTGATTTCATTGGACGCTGATTGCGCGGATATCGATTCAGCCCCGGCGGACCAGATCACCGCATACCGATCGGAGGACCAGCCGTCCACCGTATAAGACCAGGAGGCAGCCATGGGCGCTGAGCTGAGCCTTTCACAGGCACGGCGCATCGCCCTGGCAGCCCAGGGACTGGCAAAGGAACGGCCCACCGGACCCGTTACAACACGGGCGGTGGGCCGTACCTTTGAGCAACTGCAGTTGGTGCAGATCGATTCGGTGAACGTGCTGGCGCGCAGCCACTTCCTGCCCTTCTATTCACGGCTGGGAAACTATGACCGCGCCATCCTGCAGCGGCTTTCCGGGCAGAGTCCGCGGAAAATGATGGAGTACTGGGCCCACGAGGCCAGTTTCATCCGGCCGGTGCATTTTGAAGATCTTCGGTTGTGGCAAAACCGCGCCTGGGTGGGCGCACAGGCGATGCCGGAGCAGCTGCGGGCGTCCCTGGAAACGCGGATCCTGGAGGTGCTCAAACGGGGCCGGCCCAAGACCGCCCGGCAGGTCACCGAGGCCATCGGGCACCAGGAGGCGGCTTCGACGGTCCAGTGGGGCTGGAACTGGAATGCCGCCAAGCG
>DATIMB010000121.1:0-4239 GCA_035475875.1 Micrococcaceae bacterium | reverse complement strand
CCGTGGCGTCCGGCCGGACCGGCTGGATACGGTAGGATAGTGAAGTCTGTGCTGGCGCCAGGACCGGGTGGAAATGCCTTTGGGCCGCGCCCGGCAGCCGTGCAACCGCACCAGGCACCGCAAATGAACCTCCTGTTACGGAAAGACCGTAGCCGTTTAGCCCAAAGGAGGTGGGTTCACATATGCGTCCTTACGAATTGATGGTAATCATCGACCCCGAGGTCGAAGAGCGTACCGTTGAGCCGTCGCTTCAGAAGTTCCTGAACGTCATCACCAACGATGGTGGAACCATCGAAAAGGTTGACATCTGGGGCCGTCGCCGACTGGCCTACGACATCAAGAAAAAGTCCGAAGGTATCTACGCCGTGGTGAACTTCACCGCAGCTCCGGCTACCGCCCAGGAACTTGACCGCCAGCTTGGCCTCACCGAGACCATCCTGCGCACCAAGATCATCCGTCCCGAAGACCAGAAGGTTGCCGCCGAATAATTCGGCGCTGATCTTTGACGTTTTCACCCGCAGGAACAGACCAGGAGGCAGCAGATGGCAGGCGAAACCACTATCACTGTGGTGGGTAACCTCACCAACGACCCGGAGCTACGGTTCACCCCGTCCGGTTCGGCAGTAGCGAACTTCACCATTGCATCCACTCCGCGGACCTTTGACCGCCAGTCGAATGAGTGGAAGGACGGCGAAACGCTGTTCCTGCGCGCTTCCGTCTGGCGTGAGGCAGCCGAGAACGTTGCGGAATCCCTGACCAAGGGCACCCGCGTCATCGTTAACGGCCGCTTGAAGTCGCGTTCCTACGAAACCAAAGAAGGCGAAAAGCGCACCGTTATTGAGCTTGAGGTCGACGAGATCGGCCCCTCGCTGCGCTACGCCAATGCCAAGGTCAACCGCACCCAGCGCACTGGTTCATCCGGTGGGCAGAGTGGCGGGAACTTCGGCGGCGGCGGCGGTGGGTTTGGCGGCAACTCCGGTGCGGGTAATTCCGGCTGGGGCGGCGGCCAGGGCCAGTCCGCACCGGTGGAGGATCCGTGGGGCGCGCCCTCCGGTGGTTCTTCCGGCTGGGGCTCGGGCCCGGATTCTTCGGAACCCCCCTTCTAGTAACCCGCGGCAACCGCCGCAAACAAACCATCCCGTGGATCCATATCCACGGGCTCCACGAATACTAAGGAGCTCCACGATGGCTAAGGCTGAACTCCGTAAGCCCAAACCAAAGTCCAACCCCCTGAAGGCCGCTGACATCACCGTCATCGACTACAAGGACGTAGCACTGCTGCGCAAGTTCATCTCCGACCGCGGAAAGATCCGGGCGCGCCGCGTCACGGGCGTCACGGTCCAGGAACAGCGCAAGATCGCCCAGGCAATCAAGAACGCCCGCGAAGTTGCACTGCTGCCCTACTCCGGCGCCGGCCGCGGCTAAGCGAAGGAGAGAGTAAACATGGCAAAGCTCATTTTGACCCACGAAGTCACCGGTCTCGGTGCTGCTGGCGACGTCGTCGAGGTGAAGAACGGTTACGCCCGTAACTACCTTCTGCCCCGCGGCTTCGCCCTGACCTGGTCCAAGGGCGGCGAAAAGCAGGTTGAGTCCATCAAGACTGCCCGCACCGCCCGCGAGCATGCTTCGGTGGAAGCTGCCCAGGCCCAGGCCCAGGCGCTCTCCGCCAAGCCGGTCAAGCTGGTCGTCAAGGCCGGCGAGTCCGGCCGCCTCTTCGGTACCGTCAAGGCCGAGGATGTCGCCAAGGCTGTTGAGGCCGCCGGTCTCGGCGCCATCGACAAGCGCAAGGTGGAACTGCCCGCTCACATCAAGAGCGTCGGTTCCTACCAGGCCAATGTCCGTCTGCACGAGGATGTTGCCGCTGTGATCGACCTGGACGTCGTCGCCGGGAAGTAATTCCCGCTGCGGCCCCACGGTCCGTGCGAACGGCCCCTACCGATTCGGTAGGGGCCGTTCGCCGTTAAGCGGATCTTCCCGCTATCAGGGGCGCATCCGCTCGATCACGTTCCGGGCTTCGGCCAGCCCCAGCCCGGTCTGGTTGCGGAGCAGATTGATGGCCTGCACCGTTTGGCCGCCGCGCACCATCCCCTGCAGCTGCAGGGCAAGTGCAGGATTCAGCCGCGGCACCTGCTGGCTGCCCGGGCCGGAAAACTTACCGGCGTTCTGCCCGGAGCCGTAACCGTTGAGATTTTGCCCATGCGTCACGTTCTGCCCAACGGCCGGTCCGCTGCGGTAGGCGTTCGACTGGGAGTAGCCGGTGCGCTGGGACGGATTCACCGGCCGCAGCTCCGCGGCACGTCGCGCCTGGGCCTTGGTGTGCTCCTGCGCCTTCTTGGCCAGTTCCAGCTGGTAGCGGTCCGCGTCGGAAATGCCGGTGGCGCGCGTCCTCCCCGCCCTCGCGGCCCAGACCAGGAAGATAATGCCGACGACGGCGATAAGCACCACGATGAGCCAATCCATACCCTGAGCGTATGCCACTTCAAGGGCGGATGGCAGAGCTGTGGGGGCGTCCCGGAACCGGACGAGCCGGACGAGCGGAGCCGGGACGCATCGGCCGAAAAATACCCGCGGTAACTATTTGGTTTCGACTTTGTCAACATCGGACCTGTGGATGAAGGTTGGGAAAAACTTCTTTTCCTCCACAGCGTGTGGGGTGTGTTTCTGCAGGTCAGAACGGGAAGAGGGGCGCAAATAATTAGATATCCACAGGCTTCTCCCCATCCTGTGCACAAGACACGCCCAATGCATCCACAGGTTGTCCACAGGGTGTCCGACAACTGGCTTGGTGGCCCGCCGGTGAGGGTCTAACGTTGCCGGGTATCCCTTTCACGCAGCGGGAAATTTCCCGCGCCGGACTTCGTCGGTGCCCCGTGATAGCACAGGGGTATCAGCAGGATCAGCCCTTGTCGGGCAAGAAGGGGAGTAACAGATGTCAGTTGCCAGCGCAGATATGGTGGCAGCACCCCGCGACCCGGATCTTGCCCGCACTCCGCCGCAGGACCTGGTGGCCGAGCAGAGCGTCCTGGGCGGCATGATGCTCTCCAAGGACGCCATCGCCGACGTTGTCGAGGTCCTGCGGGGCAACGACTTCTACCGGCCCTCGCACGAGAGCATCTACGAAGCCATCCTGGACCTCTACGGCCGCGGCGAACCCGCAGACGCCGTCACGGTTGCCGATGAGCTGACCAAACGCGGCGAGATCTCCCGGATCGGCGGCCCCGCCTACCTCCACCAGCTCATCCAGTCCGTCCCCACCGCGGCAAACGCCGGCTTCTACGCCGAGATCGTCAGCGAACGGGCAGTCCTGCGCCGTCTGGTCAACGCCGGGACCAAGATCGTCCAGCTTGGCTACGCCAACGACGGTGAGGTGGAAGACATCGTCAACGCCGCGCAGGCGGAGGTCTACGCCGTCGCCGAGCGGCGCACCGCGGAGGACTATGTAGCGCTCAAGGACGTGATGGAATCCACCGTCGACGAGATCGAAGCGTCGGGGCATCGCGGCGAAGGCATGACAGGGGTGCCTACCGGCTTCTATGAACTGGATGAACTCACCAACGGACTGCACCCGGGCCAGATGATCGTGATTGCGGCGCGGCCGGCCGTGGGAAAATCCACGTTCGCACTGGATTTTGCGCGCTCGGCTGCCATCAAGCACAACCTCGCCACGGTAGTTTTCTCTCTGGAAATGGGCCGCAACGAGTTGGCGATGCGGCTGCTCTCGGCCGAGGCGACCATCAGCCTGCAGGACCTGCGCAAGGGCACGATCAAGGATGACCAGTGGTCCAAGATCGCCACCACGATGGGCAGGATGAATGACGCCCCGCTGTTCATCGATGACAGCCCCAACATGTCACTGATGGAAATCCGTGCGAAATGCCGTCGTCTCAAGCAGCAGCATGACCTCAAGCTGGTAGTCCTGGACTACCTTCAGCTGATGTCCTCCGGCAAGCGGGTCGAATCCCGGCAGCAGGAAGTTTCCGAGTTCTCCCGTGCGCTCAAACTGCTGGCCAAGGAACTCCAGGTACCCGTCATCGCCCTCTCGCAGCTGAACCGCGGTTCCGAGCAGCGAACTGACAAGAAGCCGATGGTCTCCGACCTTCGCGAAAGTGGCTCCATAGAGCAGGATGCGGACATGGTCATCCTGCTTCATCGCGAGGACATCTACGACAAGGAATCCCCGCGCGCCGGCGAGGCGGACGTCATCGTCGCCAAGCACCGCAACGGGCCGACCAAGACCAT
>DATIMB010000120.1:0-3224 GCA_035475875.1 Micrococcaceae bacterium | reverse complement strand
CTGCCAGCTGGCGCGGGTGTTGACGGCGAAATGCCTGTCGAAGCTCTCCAGTGAGGTGTCCAGGATGGACGAATCCGTCGATTCGCAGTGCGAGAGCACCAGCCCGGTCAGCCGCCCTGCCTCGGCAGGAATCCCCGACATCAGCCGGTCCACCGCAGCCGGATCTTCGAAGTCGGCCGGAAAGGCCCAGACCCGGCTGCCCGCCGCCTCCAGTTCGTTGGTGAGGATGCCGACGTCGTCCGGTTGGACGCCCCAGGGCATGCGGGCATCGTAGGCCTGCCAGAAGGTGAGCACCAGGTCCCAGCCGTCTGCTGCGAGTCGGCGGGCAATGCCGGCAGCGATGCCCACCGTCCGTCCGACCCCGGTGACCAGCGCGGTTCTGCGTTCCATCCCGCCAGCCTAGCGGTGGACCCACTCCCCGCCCGCCCCGGCGGATTGGGTGAGCGGTCCGTGTACAGCCCTGTATCGCGCACCAAGCGCTCGCTCGATGCCGGTGAGGCAAGGAGTAGGTTTGAATCCTGAGCAAACCTCCCGCCGTCGAAAGAGTCTTTCCATGAACCGCGCCGCCACCCGTTCCCGGACCAGCACCGTTCTGGCCATCACCAACGCCCACGTGGTCCCGATCGAGGGCGAACCCTTTGACGGCACGGTGCTGGTCAAGGACGGGAAGATCACCGGGCTGGGCCCGGAGCTGAAGGTGCCGGCCAATGCGGAGACGGTGGATGCCCAGGGCCAATGGCTGCTCCCCGGTTTCATCGATGCCCACGTCCACCTCGGCATGCACCCGGAGGGCGAGGTGGGTTCCACCAGCGATGTGAATGAAATGACGGACCCGGTGATGGCCGCGGTGCGTGCGATCGACGCCGTCGACCCGTTTGATCCCGGGTTCAACGATGCCCTGGCCGGCGGCATCACCTCGGTCAACGTCAATCCCGGCTCGGGCAATCCGATCGGCGGGCTGGCCATCGCGATGCACACCCATGGCCGGTACATCGAGGAAATGGTGCTCCGCTCCCCCAGTGGGCTGAAGTCCGCGCTGGGGGAGAACCCGAAGCGTGTCTACGGCGAGAAGAAGCAGACACCCTCCACCCGGCTCGGCACCGCGATGGTGATCCGGAAGGCCTTTATCGACGCGCAGAACTATATGGCCAAGGATGACCCGAGCGCCCGGGACCCGCGGCTGGAGGCGCTGGCGATGGTGCTGCGCCGCGAGATCCCGTGGCGGCAGCACTGCCACCGCGCCGACGACGTCGCGACGGCCCTGCGCCTGGCCGACGAGTTCGGGTATGAGCTGGTGCTGGACCACGGCACCGAGGCCCATGTGCTGGCCGATGTGCTGGCCGAGCGCGGCGTGCCGGTGCTGATCGGGCCGCTTTTCACCACCAAATCCAAGGTGGAACTGCGCGGCCGCTCGCTGGCCAATCCCGGCAAGCTGGCCGCCGCCGGGGTGGAAATTTCGATCATCACGGACCACCCGGTGATCCCGATCAACTTCCTGGTCCATCAGTGCACGCTGGCCGTCAAGGAGGGCCTGGATCCGGTAACGGCGCTGCGGGCCATCACCATCAACCCGGCCAAGGTGCTGGGTCTGGCGGACCGGATTGGCTCCATTGCCAAGGGCAAGGACGCGGATCTGGTGCTCTGGAGCGGCGATCCGCTGGACGTGATGCAGCGCGCGCTGCAGGTCTGGATCGGCGGGAAGGCTGTCTACCATTACGACGCCGAGTCCCGGCAGGGTGTTCCGGCGGACCGTTAGCGCCGGGCGGCCCGGGGAACGGGGCAGGCTGGAGCCCCTGGCCGGTGCCAGCTGTTATTGCCGGGTAAGGCCTGCTGGGTGGCGGTCAGTGCCGCTCCAGGATTGCGGCGAAGTCCAAACCCGCTGGCAACGCGCCGTACTGGATGCCCCGCTCCGGACCCAGGCGGGCGGCGATAAAGGCCTCGGCCACCGGCGACGGCGAGTGCCGCAGCAGCAGCGAGGCCTGCAGGGCCAGCGCCAGGTTCTCGGTGAGCATCCTCGCCTGCGCCGCGGCAGCGGCGGGCTCTGACCGTGAGACCGCGTCCAGCTGCTTCCGGGTGCGGGCCCAATGGGCATCGAAGGCGCGGTCCGCACCCGCCGCCAGGCCGACCTCGGCCTCGAAGGCGTCCACGCTGGGGCGGTCGCGCGCAATGGCCCGCAGCACATCCAGGGCAATGATGTTGCCGGAGCCTTCCCAGACGGCCATCACCGGCTGTTCCCGGTAGCGCATCGCCAGCGGGAAATCCTCGGTGTACCCGTTCCCGCCCAGGCATTCGAGCGCCTCGTAGGCGTGCTGCGGCCCGCGTTTGCAGATCCAGTACTTGGCCACCGCCGTCGCAATCCGCCGGAACGCCACCTCTTGGCCGCCGTCGTCGTCGTTCGCCCTGGCCAGGCGCAGTGCCGTGGCCGTTGCCGCCTCGGACTCCAGGGCCAGGTCGGCGACGACGGCGGTCATGGCGGGCTGGTCAATGAGCAGGCTGCCGAATGCCCGGCGGTGCCGGACATGCCAGAGCGCCTCGGCCGTAGCCTGCCGCATGCCGGCGGCGGTGCCCAGCACACAGTCCAGCCTGGTGCGGGCCACCATTTCGATGATCGCCGCCACGCCGCGGCCAGGCTCGCCGACCAGCATGCCCACCGTGCGGTCGAACTCGACTTCGGAGGAGGCGTTGGACCGGTTTCCCAGCTTGTCCTTCAGCCGCTGGATCCGGAACACGTTGCGCGTCCCGTCCGGCAGCACCCGGGGCACCAGGAAGCAGGAAAGCGCTTGGCCGCTGCCGCCCTCCACGCCCTCCGCCCGGGCTTGCGTCCGGACCCGGGTCTGGGTCTGGGTCTGGATTTGGGCCAGCACCAGGAAGGCGTCCGACATCGGCGCGGAGCAGAACCACTTGTGCCCGGTCAGCAGGTACTCGCGCCCCTCGCTGGCCGAGGACCCCCGCTGTGCCAGCACGGGGTGGGCCTGCATCAGGTTGGCCCGCACGTCCGAGCCGCCCTGCTTCTCGGTCATCGCCATGCCCAGCAGGGCGCTGGACTTACCGCCCCCGCCCAGACCGCCGTCGTAATTGCGGCTGAACAGCCGGGGCAGCCACTGCCGCGCCAGCTCCGGGGCTAGCCGCAGGGTTGGCACCGCGGCATGGGACATGGAAATGGGACAGGCGTGGCCGGGCTCCACCTGGGCGAAGAGCATGAAGGCAGCGGCCCTGGCCACGTT
>DATIMB010000119.1:0-2372 GCA_035475875.1 Micrococcaceae bacterium | reverse complement strand
CAGCCGGCGCACGCGCAGTTGCTGGCCAAGGACCTCGACGACGCCACGCTGGTGAGCTACATCGACCGCTACCTGATGTACTACATCCGCACCGCCGACCGGCTGCAGCGCACGGCCCGCTGGCAGGAAGAGCTCGATGGCGGCCTGCAGCACGTGATCGACGTGGTCGTGGGCGATTCGCTGGGCATCGCGGCGGAGCTGGAGGCCGCGATGGCGGCGCATGTGGGTAATTATGAGGACGAATGGGCCGCCACGCTCAAGGATCCCGAACGGCTGCGCCGCTTCCGCTCGTTCGTCAACGCTCCCACCACGCCGGACGGCTCCATCAGCTTCACCCCGGAGCGTGGACAGATCCGCCCGGCGACCGCAGAGGAAAAGCAATCCGTCCTGCTTGCCACCACCATCGGCCTGCGTCCCGGAGCCGGCGGCCCTGCCAGTGAAAGCGGTCCTGCCCGTGAAAGCGGCGTCGGCTGATGCAGCTCGACGCTGACCTCATCGGCCAGACGGTGCTGGTAACCGGGTCCGCCGTCGCCGCCCGCCGCGCGGTCCGCCGGTACCTGGGCGCGGGAGCGGAGGTGCGCACCATCGAGTCCCCTGCGTCCTTCCGCACGTCGGTGCTGGATGAGGTGATGCTGGTGGCAGCGGTCGACGACGGCGACGACGGCTGGGCGCCGCTGCAGCAGGCCTGCCGCCTGCATGGCGTGCTGCTGGTGCGCGAGCCGGCCGCGAAACCCGGACGAACGGTCACCCTGGTGGGCGGCGGACCTGGCCCCGCAGACTTGATGACCGCCCGCGCCCTGGACGCACTCCGCGAGGCGGACGTCGTTTATTACGACAAGCTCGGACCCCAGCAGGACCTGGACCTGCTGGCCCCTGGTGCGCAGCTAATCAACGTCGGCAAGACCCCGGGCCACCACCCGGTCAGCCAGTGCGAGATCGAGCGGCTGATGGTGGACAGTGCCCGGCTTGGCAACCGGGTCGTCAGGCTCAAGGGCGGCGATCCGTTCGTTTTCGGCCGGGGCGGTGAAGAAATGGCGGCCTGCGTGGCCGCGGGAGTCCCTGTCACGGTCATTCCAGGCGTCAGCAGCTGTATTTCGGTGCCGGCGGCGGCCGGGATTCCCGTCACCCACCGCCAGGTCAGCCACCTGTTCACGGTGGTCTCCGGACATGCGCCGCTGACCGAGCAGGAGCACCGGCACCTGGCCGGCCTGGGCGGAACGATTGTGGTCCTGATGGGCATCGGCACCCTGCCGCAGCTGGCCGCCGGGCTGCTCGCCGCGGGCCTGCCGGCGGACCTGCCGGCCGCCGTCGTCGAACGCGGATACCGGTTGGACCAGCGCACCACCATCGCCGAACTCGGTAGCATTGTCACGGCCGCCGCCAAATGCAGCAGCCCCGCCGTGCTGGTGATCGGCAGGGTCGTGGCGCTGGGGCAGCCGCACGCCGTGCAGGCCGAGATCGACACGCTGACCGCCCTCCTGCAGGAATGAACGGCTGCATGAAAGGAGCCGCAGTGACGTCCTCTGAAAAATCCGGTGAACCGAGCGCCGAACCGGCCACTGGACCAGCGCTCGCCGATTTCCCGCTGGCCGGTTTCCGCGTCGGCGTCACCTCGCACCGCCGGGCCCAGGACCTGATTGACGCACTGGAACGGCGCGGCGCCGAGGTGCTGCACGCGCCCGCGCTGAAGATCGATGCCGTGGACCAGGACGTTGCCCTGCTCGAGGCCACCCGGGCCATCATCCAGGCCCGGCCGGAGGTGCTGGTGGTCACCACCGCCTACGGAATGCGCCGCTGGTGTGAAGCGGCGGACGCTGCCGGGATCGGCGAGGAACTGCTGCAGGTGCTTGCAGCCTGCCGGATCTTTGTGCGCGGTCCCAAGGCCCGCGGCGCCGTCCGCGCCGCCGGTCTGAACGACGTCGGAATCAGTGCCGACGAGACGACGGCCGCGCTGGTGGACATGCTGATCGCCGAAGAGGGCGTCCGCGGCAAGACGGTGGCGGTGCAACTGCATGGCTACGCAGACGTGGTGCAGCTGGACCGTTTGCGCGAAGCCGGGGCGCAGACCCTGCTGACCGTGACGCCGTACCGCTGGGTGCGGCCGGACGGGCCGGATCCACTGCCCCGCCTGATCGAGGCGGTTTGCCACCGCGAGCTGGACGTGGTCACCTTCACCAGCGCACCTGCCGTCGATGCCCTCTGGAGCACCGCACAGGAAATGGGGCTGTACAGGGAGCTGGTTTCCAGCTTCGCAGAGGACGTGGCGGCCGCCGCCGTCGGACCCGTCACCGCCAAGCCGCTGCTGGAGGCCGGCGTCGCCCCGCTGGTGCCCGAGCGGTATCGGATGGGCGCGCTGATCCGGCTGGTGTGCG
>DATIMB010000118.1:0-4878 GCA_035475875.1 Micrococcaceae bacterium | reverse complement strand
GAGTTCGGTCCGGCTGCGGTTCCTGAGCGCGGAAGCGGTGACCGGGCTGACCGGCGGGATGGACAAGCCCGGGTTCGACCACGACCTATGGCCGCGGCTGCACAGGGACGCGCTCTGGGCTTACTATTCGACGCTGGCCCGAGTCCGGCCCGGGACCATCCTGCCAGGTCCTGCGCGCTCCGACCCGGCGGCATCCGGCCGGGCCAGCCCTGAACGAGCCAACCCCGAACCAGCCAACCCGAAGCCAGCCAACCCTGGGCCAGCCAACCCGACAGACACAGGAACCGCCGAAGCCGAGGCCGCCGTCGTCGGCAGGTTCCTGGACCGCCTCGACCAGGCGCTGCACCAACCTGGTCCGGAATGGGAAGACCAGCTCAAAACCGTGCTGGCCAGCCACATCGATCCGGCGGACCGGCTCAATCTGGAGGCTCTGGCCCGGCCCTTTGGAGCCCGGCATTTCGCCGGCCACCAGGCATTCGCTGACGCGGTGCACGCGTACCTGCAGGCGGATGCGCGCGGATCAGCGGCCGGGGAGGACGATCCGCTGAAGATGGCCATCGGCGCACTGAATGCCGGGCGGGCCGTGATCAAGAACGTGGTGTGCGACGGCGGCATCACCGATGAGTCCTGGCTCGGCGAGCTGCGGGGCTGGTTCGAGCCCTTCGTCGAGGGGCTGGCCAGCGGACCGCCCGCGCTGCGCGTCGAACAGCTGGCCGCCCTGGTGCGCGAGGGCATCGTGCGGTTCGTGGGCCCCGACCCCGTCTTCGGGCTGGACCCGGAACAGCGGGTCTTCACCGCCAGCTCGCCTTGGGTGGATGCGCCGCCCTGGCGGTCAAAGGACCTGGTCGAGGCTCTGGCGCCGGCCAACCGGGTGCTGCAGAACAGTTCGCCGCTGCTTGAGCAGCTGCTCGCCGACGGATTGGTGCGTCCGCGCATCATGCTTGCGTCGGACGGGCAGCCGGTAGCGACCAGCGGCCTGGATCTCAGCGCCCCACCGTACCGGGCCATCGATGCGGCCGGCCGGGTAGCGCCGGGCCTGTACGTGATAGGACTGCAGCTTTCCTCGGTCCAGTGGGGCACCGCGATCGCCGCGCAGGCCGGCTCCGAGTACCGGAGCGGCTACCGGACCCTGCAGGACGCGGACCGGATCGCGGAGCACATCCTGGCGGCCGGACCAGCAGCCGGACGCTCGGCCGGATAGCCGCCGGGCCGGACAGCCGGATAGCAGGATAAGGCGCAGGATAGGTAAACCGGGCCGGCGGCAGGGTGGGCGTCGGAAACAACAGCCAGAAAACAAGAAGTGGCCCGCGCCGGAATTGGGCGGAGGCCACCAAAAGCGGAAGGTAAGAGATTCGAACTCTTGGTACGGGGTTACCGCACACTGGTTTTCAAGACCAGCTCCATCGGCCGCTCGGACAACCTTCCTCGGCTTGTAGTCTTTCATATGGTGTTGCCTGCCACAAAAGGCCCGGAAGCAGCGGCGGAGGCCGCAGCGGCAGGGACGGGCAGGACGGACGCCAGCGGCAGCCAAGGAACGTCCAGACGATGGAGGATCAATGAAGGCAATTGTGGCCACGGCCCCCGGCGGGCCCGAGGTGCTGGAACTGCAGGACGTCCCTGCCCCGGTTCCCGGCCCCGGCGAGGTGCTGATCGACGTCGTCGCCGCCGGCATCAACCGGGCCGACGTCCAGCAGCGGCAAGGCCACTATCCGCCCCCGGCCGGAGCCTCCGAGACGCTGGGGCTGGAAGTGTCCGGGCGCATCGCGGGCTTCGGCCCGGATGTGGCCAAGCCGTTCTCCAAGGGGGAGAAGGTGGTGGCGCTGCTGGCCGGCGGCGGCTACGCCCAGCAGGTGGCGGTCCCGGCGGAACAGGTGCTGCGCATTCCCGAGGGCATTGACCTGGTCACCGCCGCGGGCCTGCCGGAGGTGGCAGCGACCGTGTATTCCAACCTGTTCATGACCGCGCAGCTGCAGCCCGGCGAGACGGTGCTGATCCACGGCGGCACCGGCGGCATCGGTGCCATGGCCGTGCAGCTGGCCAAGGCCTTCGGCGCCACCGTCGCCGCCACCAGCGGCAACACGGAGAAGGTGAGCACGCTCTCGGCCTTCCTCGGCGCGGACATCGCCATCAATTACGCCGAGCAGGACTTCGTGGACGTACTGCGCAAACGCACCGGCGGCCACGGGGCGGACGTCATCCTGGACGTCGTCGGCGCCAAATACCTCCAGCGCAACGTGGATGCGCTGGCAATGTACGGACGGCTGGTGGTGATCGGCCTGCAGGGCGGTACGACGGCGGAACTGAACTTGGGTGCGCTGGTGGCCAAGCGGGCGGCCATCATCGGCACCACGCTCCGGGCCCGGCCGGTGGCCGAGAAGGGTGCCATCATGGAGGCTGTCAGGGAGCACGTCTGGCCTCAGCTGACCTCCGGCGCCGTCAAGACCCTGGTGGACAAAACCTTTCCGCTGGCCCAGGCGGCGCAGGCCCATGCATACTTCAATTCCGGTGAGCACATGGGCAAGGTCCTGCTGCTGGTCTAGTGGCATGATGAAACCATGACTGATGATGCTCAGACTCCCGTTGAAGGCACGACGATCGACGCCGAATCCGCCCAGCCGAAGCCCGAGGATCTGGACGCCGGGAACGGTCAGTCCAAGGGAAAACGCACCGAACTGGCCGACTTGGTTGATGAACCGGCAAAGGTGATGCGGATCGGCACCATGGTCCGGCAGCTGCTTGAAGAGGTTAAGAGCGCCCCACTGGACGAGGCGGCACGGACCCGGCTGGCGGAAATCCACGAGCGGTCCATCAAGGAGCTGGAGGACGGGCTGTCCCCGGAGCTGGTCGAGGAGCTGCACCGGATCAACCTGCCCTTCTCGGACAGCAGCACTCCCTCCGATGCGGAGCTGCGGATCGCCCAGGCCCAGCTGGTCGGCTGGCTGGAGGGCCTGTTCCACGGCATCCAGACCGCGCTCGCCGCACAACAGCTGGCCAACCAGCACAACGCGGCCCGGATGCAGCTGCGCCAGCTTCCGCCCGGGACGGTCATTGCCCCAGGAGTGGTCATCGGCGAAAACGGTGAACCGCAGCGCGCGCCTGCCGACGGGGTGCGCCAGGCGGCCGGCCCGGATGAGACCACGCACGGTCCCGGCCAGTACCTCTGACGGCGGACTTGGCCTTCTTTGCCGCCGCCCGGCAGGGGCGCAGGGACGACGCCGAGCTGGGCAGGGGGGTGTGGCGGCGGGCCCATGACCGGTTTCAGCGCGGCCTGGACCGCTTCCATCAGATGCTTGAAGGGGTGGAGGACTCCGGGCTTTATGACCGGCTGGTTCCCGTCGCGAACGCGCTCGCAGACCTGTTGCCCCGGGTGCGGGCGGTCTGTGTGACGGCCCAGGCCCTGGCGCCCAGCGCGGGGATGGATATTCCGGCCAGCGAGGGTGCTTACCTGAACGAGGTCCACCGCGCGCTGTCGCGGGCGGGCAACGCGCTGGCGACGGCGGCCGAGGCGGTGGCGATGGTGCGGCTGGGCTCCGGCTCGCTGGAGGCGGTGCAGCGCCGCGCCCTGACGGTGCACCAGCACGTGGACGAGGCCGAGCGGCTGCTGGCCTGAATCCTGCTTCTATCCATTTCGGCTGGCAACCTCAGCCATATGGACGCTGCGGTAGGACTTTCGGCGTGATTCGGGCGGAAATGGGGCCAGCGGGGCGTAACGTCCTCCGCTCCGGTGAGGGTAACAGACGCTCCGTGCACGGGTAACAGAAAAGCCCCGTGCCGGGCGGCACAGGGCTGGAACCGAGCCTCCTAACAGAATCGAACTGTTGACCTTTTCATTACGAGTGAAACGCTCTACCGACTGAGCTAAGGAGGCCTGCGTCGGGACGGAAGCTCCGCACCGACGCAAGAAACAACTCTAATGGAGCCGCCGTCTATGGTCAAAATGGCGCAAGACTGCGAGCGGGAATCAGCTGGCCGGCCTAGCAGGTGGTCCCGGCAACCGGAACCTTGCCGTCCACGAAGTAGCCGTCCACCGCGTTGGTCAGGCACTGGTTGGCCCGACCGTAGGCGGTGTGCCCGTCGCCGTTCCAGGTGACCAGCACGCCGGAGCGCAGCTGCTGGCTCAGCGAGACGGCCCAGGCATAGGGGGTGGCGGGGTCGCGGGTGGTGCCGACCACCAGGATCGGACCGGTGCCTGGGGCGGTGATTTTATGCGGCGGGTCCACCGGTTTGTACGGCCAGTCTTTGCAGGTCAGACCCGAGTAGCCGAGCGTTTTGCCGAAGGTCGGGGAAGCCTGTTCCAGCTGCTGGGCCTCGGCCCGCATGCTGGCTGTGTCGGTGGTCATCGGGTAGTCCAGGCAGTTGATGGCATTGAAGGCGAAGGCCGTGTTGGAGGTGTACCTGCCGTCGGGTCCGCGTTCGGCAGCGTAGTCGGCCAGCGCCATCATGGCGGTCGAGTCGCCCTTGAATGCGTCGGTCAGGGCGGCGGCCAGCAGATCCCACAGATCGGTCGAATACATTGCGAAGGCGACGGCGTTCGTGAACTCCGTTGCCGTGAGGATGCGTCCGTCCTTGGTTTTCTGCGGATTGTTGACATAGCTGGCGTTGAGGGTGCGGATCTGCTGGACGGCCTGCTCCGGCGTGCCGCTGACCGGGCATTTGGGCTGCTTAACACAGTGCTCGGCCCAGGAATGGATCTCCGCCTCAAATGCTTTCGCCTGGCCCAGCGTGATGTCCCCGACGCTCAGTGAAGGGTCCAGCGCCCCGTCCAGGGAGAACCTGCCGACGTTGCCCGGAAAGAGCTCAGCGTAGGTCGCACCCAGCTTGGTCCCGTAGGAGAAGCCCATGTAGTTGAGCTTCTTTTCGTTCAGTGCCGCCCGCAGG
>DATIMB010000117.1:0-10717 GCA_035475875.1 Micrococcaceae bacterium | reverse complement strand
CCTTCCTTCATCAGCCGGACGGACGAATTGATGGCCTGGGCGGGGGAGGTCTCGTAGCTGCCGAAGGGAAGGTCGGCCACGATCAGTGCCCGCCGGGCGGCGGATGCGACGGCGCGGGAGAAGATAATCAGTTCATCGAGCGTAATAGGCAGTGAGGTTTCATAGCCGAGCACGTTGTTGGCTGCGGAGTCGCCGATCAGCAGAACCTCGATGCCCGCCTCGTCGAAAATCTGCGCCGAATATTGGTCGTACGCCGTCAGCATGGCGAACTTTGTGCCGTTGTCCTTGGCCTGCTGCAGATGATGGGTGCGGACCCGCTTGACGGATGTGGAGGCGGCGGGCCCGGAACCGTAGGGCGGGGCAACTTCTGCGGGACTCATGGGATGAGCCTACTGGAAAGCGGAGTGCGGACGGGCGCGCGGAACGTGCGGGCGGCGGAATATTGCCGGCCCTGCGAATTAGGATGGGACCAAGCGTTTTAAGCGTATCGGAATGAGGAATCCATGAATCGCCAGCAGGAGTTTGTCCTTCGGACTATCGAAGAACGTGACGTGCGTTTTGTGCGCCTGTGGTTCACGGACGTCGTCGGCTCCTTGAAGTCGGTGGCGCTGGCGCCGGCGGAGGTTGAGGGGGCCTTTGATGAGGGCCTGGGGTTCGACGGATCCTCGATCGAAGGGCTCGCCCGGGTCTTTGAATCGGACATGCTGGCCCAGCCGGATCCCGCCACGTTCCAGATCCTTCCGTGGCGGGGTGAAACGGAACAGACCTCGCGGATGTTCTGCGACATCCTGACCCCGGACGGCGAGCCTTCGACGGCGGATCCGCGGAACGTTCTCAAGCGCACTCTGGCCAAGGCCGCGGATATGGGCTTCACCTGCTATACCCATCCGGAAATCGAGTTTTACCTGCTTAAATCCAATGAGCTGGGGCCCGACGGCATTCCGGTTCCGGTGGATCAGGCCGGGTACTTTGACCACGTCCCCGGCGGGGTGGCGCAGGATTTCCGCCGCACGGCTGTGACCATGCTGGAGAGCGTGGGGATCTCCGTGGAGTTCAGCCATCATGAGGGCGGACCGGGCCAGAACGAGATCGACCTGCGGTACGCGGATGCGCTCCAGACGGCGGATAACATCATGACCTTCCGGACGGTGATCAAGGAGGTGGCGCTGAAGCAGGGCACCTACGCCACGTTCATGCCCAAGCCGTTCTCCGAGCACCCGGGCTCAGGCATGCACACGCATTTCTCCCTCTTTGAGGGGGACGCGAACGCCTTCTACGAGCCAGGTGCGGAATTCCAGCTTTCCAAGACGGCGCGGCAGTTCATCGCCGGCATCCTTCACCATGCTCCGGAGTTCACCGCCGTCACCAACCAGTTCGTCAATTCCTACAAGCGTCTCTGGGGCGGGGGTGAGGCTCCCAGCTACCTGTCATGGGGCCACAACAACCGCTCCGCCCTTGTGCGGGTTCCGCTCTATAAGCCCGGCAAGGGGCAGGCGGCCCGTATTGAGTACCGGGGGATTGACTCGGCAGCCAATCCTTATCTGGCGTATGCAGTCCTGCTCGGTGCCGGGCTGAAGGGGATCGAGGAAGGCTACGATCTGCCGCCTGCTGCGGAGGATGACGTGTGGTCACTGACCTCCGCGGAGCGCCGGACCATGGGGCACTATCCCTTGCCGTCCAGCCTGCATGACGCGGTCCGCCAGATGGAGGAATCGGAGCTGATGCCCCAGATCCTGGGCGAGCAGGTCTTTGAACACTTCCTGCGCAACAAGCGTGCGGAGTGGCAGGATTACCGGATGCAGGTCACGCCCTACGAGCTGCAGCGCAATCTGGGCATTCTCTAGGATGCGGCTGTGGTGAGCCTCCGGCGAACGCTGATTGCCAATGGCTTTGCCGACCTGGAGAAGAGCGAGCGGTTCCTGCGCGCGCCGGAGCTGGCCGGGATCGCGGAGGACAAGCTGTTCGAAGGCCTTGCCATGGCGGCGGATCCGGATCTGGCGCTGCAGTCCCTGGTCCGGTTGCTGGAACACAATCCGCAGCTGCGCTGGCTGATTGACGACGACGGCGGGCCGCGGGACGATGCCGGCTCGGCCGGCGTTGGGAAGGCCGGCGTTGGGCAGGGCGCCGGAGACAAGGCCTCCGGCGGCGGCGTGGGGCCGGGCGGCGGAGGCAGGGCGTCCGGCGGCGGAGTCGGATCGGGCCGCGGGGGCAGGATGCTGGGCGGAACTGTCGACGTCGGTCCGGAGCGCAGTGAGCCGATGTTCCGGCTGCTCGGGGCATCGGAGGCGCTGGCCGAGTTCCTGATGCGGCACCCGGAAAACCTGGATGTGCTGGAGCAGCGGGTCGGTCCGGAGCCCAGGGGGCGGGACGGGTCGGGGTTGCGCGCATCTTTGCTGGAGTCGGTGGGTGCGGATCCGCTGGCCGCGGTGCCGGTGGCGGCTCTGGAGGGGCCGGACGCCTATGTTGCGCTCCGGACGCGCTACCGGCGGCATCTGGCGGAATTGGCGGTCCGGGACCTGTGCGCGGCCTCTGCCGAGGATTTCATGCCTGCCGCGGCGGCGGAACTGGCTGATCTGGCCGGGGCGGCTCTGGAAGCTGCGCTGGCGGTTTCGCGGCTTGAGCTGGCGGGCCATGTGGGAGCTGCGGATGTCGCGGCCGTGCGCCTGGCCGTGATCGGGATGGGTAAGTGCGGCGCTCGGGAGCTGAACTACATCTCCGATGTCGATGTCATCTACGTGATTGAGGCCCCGGAACTGGACGAGGGCTTGGCTGTCTCGATCGGCACGCAGCTGGCCATTGGTATCTCTAGGGTCCTGAACTCCCCGGCACGGGAGCCCGGGCTGTGGGAGGTGGATGCGAATCTGCGACCGGAGGGCAAGGATGGCCCGCTGGTGCGCACGCTGGAGTCGCACCTGAGCTACTACCAGCGGTGGGCGCACAGCTGGGAGTTCCAGGCCCTGCTGAAGGCCCGGGCGGTGGCCGGTGATGTGGATTTGGGGCGCCGTTACGAGCAGGCAGTGGCGCCGCTGATCTGGAGTTCGTCCGAACGCGACGGCTTCGTCGAATCGGTCCAGGCGATGCGCCGGCGGGTTACCGAGCATATTCCGGCCCAGGAGGAAGCCCGCCAGCTGAAGCTGGGCCGTGGCGGGCTGCGGGACGTTGAGTTCACCGTGCAGCTGCTGCAGCTGGTGCATGCGAAGGCGGATGCGTCGCTGCGCTGCCGGGACACGACGTCGGCCATTGCCGCGCTGTCCTCGGCAGGCTACATTGGCCGCACGGACGCGAGGGACTTCGACGGCGCCTACCGGTACCTGCGGGTCCTGGAGCACCGGATCCAACTGGTCCATCTGCGTCGGACGCACCTCATGCCCTCGGGGGAGAGCCAGCTGCGGGCGCTGGCCAAGGCGGCTGCCGGACCGCTGGTGCTGGCCCGGCCGACGGCGGATGCCCTGCTGGCGCAGTGGCAGACGGTGAAGCGGAATGTGCGCGCGCTGCATGAGCGGATTTTCTACCGGCCGCTGCTCAATGCGGCCGCGCACCTGAGCGTCGACGACGTGACCCTCACCTCCGAGGCGGCGCAGGGGCGGCTGGCCGCGCTCGGGTACCGCGACGCGGCGGGTGCGATGCGCCACATCGAGGCGCTGACCGCGGGCGTAAGCCGCCGGGCGGCGCTGCAGCGCCAGCTGCTGCCGGTGTTGCTGGACTGGCTGGCGAACGGGGTGGATCCCGACGCCGGGCTGCTGGGTTTCCGGCGGGTCAGCGAGGCGCTGGGGACCTCGCACTGGTACCTGGGGATGCTGCGGGACTCGCCGGCGGCGGCGGAGCGGCTGTGCCACATCCTCTCCAGCTCCCGCTTGATCACCGATTTGCTGGCGGTCTCCCCGGAGGCCACGGCCTGGCTGGGGACGGATAAGGATCTCGTGCCGCTCAGTTTCGAGGCCCAGTGGCAGGAAATCCGGTCCAAGATGGCCCGGCACACGGATGCGACGGCGGCGATGCGGCTGATCCGGCTGATCCGCCGTCGGGAGGTGCTGCGGATTGCCATAGCGGACAGTTCGGGGCTACTGGACCAGGACCAGGTGGGCCAGGCGCTCTCGGACGCGGACAGCGCGGCCGTGCTGGGGGCGCTGCATGTGGCAGAGAGGGAGGTGCATGCGGCCTCGGGTGGTCCGAAGACGCGGATGCTGGTGGTGGCGATGGGACGCCAGGGCGGCCGGGAAATCGGCTACGGGTCAGATGCCGATGTGATGTATGTCCACCAGCCGCTTCCCGGGGTGCCGGAGGAGGAGGCACAGCGGCAGGCGGAGGCCGTCGTCGGCATGCTGTCCGGCCTGCTGACCCAGCCGCTCAAGCCCGCCATCCTGGCCGAGCGGGTGCTGGTGATGGATGCTGACCTGCGTCCGGAGGGCAAAAACGGGCCGCTGGTCAGGTCGCTGGACTCCTACCGGGAGTATTACCGGCGCTGGTCGCTGGTCTGGGAGGCCCAGGCGCTGCTCCGGGCCAGGCCAATGGCGGGCTCGGACGAGCTGGCCGAGGAGTTTATTCGGCTGGTGGACCAGGTGCGGTACCCGTCGGTTCTGGGCGAACTGGATGTGCGCGAGGTCCGCCGGATCAAGGCCCGGGTGGAGGCCGAAAGGCTGCCGCGGGGTGCGGATCCGGCGCGGCAGCTGAAACTCGGGCGCGGGGGCCTGAGCGATGTCGAATGGCTGGTCCAGCTGTGGCAGTTGGAGCACGCGCACGAACATCCCGAACTGCGTACGACCTCCACCCTTGAGGCCCTTGAGGCGGCCCGTCGGCTCGACCTGGTGGGCGCGGCGGATGCGGCGCTGCTGGCGGGAAGCTGGCGGCTGGCCAGCCGGATCCGCTCGGCCAATGTGATCTGGAGCGGGAAGCCGTCGGACCTGCTGCCTTCCTCCCGACGGGATCTGGAGGCGGTGGCCCGCTGGTGCGGCTACGAAGCGGGGCACGCGGCCAAGCTGGAAGAGGATTACCTGGGCCTGACACGGCGGGCGCGGGTGGTGTTTGAGCGGTTGTTCTATGGTTCCTGAGCCGGCGGGCCCGGAGGTGTTGGAGCGGCAGTTCTAGGGTCTCTGAGCCGGTGGGCGCAGGTGGTGTTGGAGCGGTTGTTCTAGGGTCTCTGAACCGGCTCGGCCGGGGATTTTGTGCGATTATCCTGCGGTCCCTGCCGGTCCCGTGGACCCGCTGCTTTCGCTTGCTTCGGGCAAAACGGGTAACCTCGATGGGTACTTCGTCGGCTGAAACGGCCGGCCGGAACCTATAAGGGGTTGTCTCTTAATGCCGGATCTTCCAAGATTCCGACGGACCGGGCGCGGCGCAGCCGTCGTTATCGGTGCCATTTTAACCATTTTGGCGATGTTCTTCGGAGTGGCGGGCGCTACCGCACTTGGTCCCGCCGGACCGCAGGGAGCCCGGGGCAGCGTGGCGCCTGCCGCAGATGCTGCCGTCGGGCCTCCCACCGGTCACGCGGCCGCCGCCGGCCAGGCATCCGCTCCGGGTAGCGTATCCGGTGCCGACCAGGCACTCGCTGCCGGCCAGGCACCGGACGGAATCCCCGCCGTCGTGCCCCAGGACGTGAAGGGAAAGACCTTCACCATCGGCACGGACACCACGTTTGCGCCCTTTGAATTCCGCGACAGCAGTGGCGACCTGGTCGGAATCGACATGGATCTTCTCCGCGCCATTGCCAAGAGCCAGGGTTTCAGCGTCGAGATCAAGTCGTTGGGCTTCAATGCCGCGCTGCAGGCCCTGTCCTCCAACCAGGTGGATGGCGTGATCGCGGCGATGTCCATCACGGACAAGCGCAAGCTGGTCTACGACTTCTCCGACCCCTACTTCGACTCCGGCGTGCAGATGGCGGTAGCCAAGAACGACACGACGATCAAGGGCTATGCGGATCTGAAGGGAAAGACCGTCACGGCCAAGACGGGCAGCGAGGGGGAGACCTTCGCGAAGTCCATTGCCGGCAGGTACGGCTTCACCGTCAAGTCGCTGGACCAGTCGGCCACCATGTACGAGCTGGTGAAATCCGGCAATGCGGTCGCCGTGTTCGATGACTACCCGGTGCTGGCCTACGGCGTCAGCCAGAACAACGGGCTCAAGACCGTCACTCCGAAGGAGCAGGGCGCCTCCTACGGTTTTGCCGTGAACAAGGGCCAGAATGCGGAACTGATGACCGCATTCAACACGGGCCTGGCGGAGCTGAAGTCCAACGGCCAGTACCAGCAGATCCTGGACAAGTACCTGAAGGCGCCTCAGGAGGCCCATGCGGACAACAGTTTCTGGGCGCTGCTGGTGGACAGCATGCCGGCACTGCTCAAGGGTCTGCAGAATACCGTGCTGGTCACGCTTATTTCCTTCGCCTTTGCGATGCTGCTGGGCCTCGTCTTCGGCTTCCTGAAGGTCTCCCATAACGTTGTGCTGCGCGGGATTGCGACGACGTTCGTCAACATCTTCCGGGGCACGCCGCTGTTGGTGCAGGCCTTCTTCTTCTACTTCGGCGTGCCGCAGATCATCGGGCATCCGGTGAATATCTGGGTGGCCGGCGTGCTCACGCTCAGCCTCAACTCGGGCGCCTACGTCACGGAAATCGTCCGCGGCGGCATCCAGTCCGTGGACCCCGGCCAGCTGGAAGCCAGCCGAAGCCTGGGCCTGCCGTACCTGCCCTCGATGCGCCGCGTCGTCGTGCCGCAGGCCTTCAAGATCATGACGCCGTCGCTGATCAACCAGCTGGTGATCCTGCTCAAGGACAGTTCGCTGCTGCTGGCCATCGGCTTCGCCGAGCTGCTGTACCAGGGCCAGCAGATCTACTCCAACAACTTCCGGATCAGTGAAACACTCCTGATCGTTGCGGCGATGTACTTCATCGTGATCATGCTGCTGACAAAGCTGTCCAACATCGTGGATAAGAGGTTCAACAAGTGAGCGGAAACGAAAAACTGCATGGAACGGCTGGCGGGGCTGCGGCGGACAACGGGACAGGCGGCCAGGCTGCTGCCGAAGTTACCGCTAAAGCTACCGCCAAGGCTGCCGCTAAGGCTGCCGCCAAAATCGGGGTCCGCGGACTAATGAAGTCCTTCGGCGCGAACCAGGTCCTCAAGGGCATTGATGTTGAGGTGGCCGAGGGGGAGGTGGTCTGTGTGATCGGGCCCTCAGGTTCGGGCAAGTCCACCTTCCTGCGCTGCCTGAACAAGCTGGAGGACATCACCGGCGGATCGGTCAGCGTGGACGGCTTTGACCTGACCGACCCCAAGGTGGACCTGAACCGGGTTCGCCAGCACATTGGGATGGTGTTCCAGCACTTCAACCTGTTCCCGCACATGAGCGTTCTTGAGAACATCATGCTGGCACCGGTGGAGCTGAAGAAACAGACCAAGGACCAGGCACGGGAGAATGGGCTTCGGCTGCTGGCCAGGGTGGGGCTGGCTGAGAAGGCCGGTGCCCGGCCGGCATCGCTCTCCGGCGGGCAAAAGCAGCGCGTGGCGATTGCCCGGGCGCTGGCGATGAATCCGGACATCATGCTCTTCGACGAGGCCACGAGCGCGCTGGACCCCGAGATGGTGGGGGAGGTGCTGCAGGTGATCAGGGACCTGGCCGCGGAGGGGATGACCATGGTGGTGGTAACGCACGAGATGGGCTTTGCCCGCGAGGTTGCGGACCGGGTCATCTTCATGGCGGACGGGGTGATCTGCGAGCAGGGCAGCCCGGAGGAGATCTTCTCCAACGCGCAGCAGCCCCGGCTGCAGGACTTCCTGGCCAAGGTTCTCTAGAGGGGCTCCGGCCGGACGGTCCCGGGCAGGAAGGGCGCCCGGCCGGATGGGCTCCGGCCGGACGGTAGCGGCGAACCGGTTGCCTGCCGCCGGCAGCTGGAAGAGTCGAACTAGCGGCTGGAAGACACCAGTTTCTGTTCCTGCTTGCCAAGCTTCTCAATGGTCATTTCCATCCGGTCGCCCTGGCGCAGGTAGGGGAACTTTCCGGACAAAGCCACACCTTCGGGTGTGCCGGTATTGATGACGTCACCCGGGTCGAGTACCAGATACTGCGACAGGTGCCAGATAATGTCCGCCACGCTGAAAACCATGTCAGAGGTGTTGGAGTCCTGGCGGGCCTCGCCGTTGACTGCCGAGCGCAGTCGCAGTTCTTGAGGATTTCCGACTTCTTCGGCAGGCACAAGCGTCGGCCCCAAGGGGTTGAAGGTTTCACAGCACTTGCCTTTAGACCACTGACCGCCGGAATGCTCCACCTGGTAGGCGCGCTCGGATACGTCGTTGCTCACCGTGTAGCCGGCTACGTAATCCAGTGCTTCGTCCGGGGATGAGAGGTAGGAGGCGCGCTTTCCGATAATGACAGCAAGCTCGACTTCCCAGTCGACCTTCTCGGCGCCCGGAGGGATGATGACTTCGTCGTAGGGGCCAATGACGGTATTGGGGTGTTTGAAGAAAAGAATAGGAATCGTCGGCGGCACATCACCGGATTCCGCGGCGTGGGCCGCGTAGTTCTGGCCAATGCAAAGTACGGCACCGGGCTTGGCCACCGGTGCCCCGATCCGCAGGGATGCTGCCCCTTCCAGCTCCGGCAGTCCGGCGGCGACGGCGGCACGCGCCTTCGCGATGCCGCCATCGGCGAGGAAACCACCATCGATATCAGCAGTGATGGACCGGAGGTCGAAGAATTTCCCGCCTTCGGTGGCTACCGGAATTTCCTGGCCCGGTTCGCCAAGACGCATAAGTTCCATTGAAGTGTTGTCCTTGCTAGCAGTTACGGGTTCGTGCTGTGAGCGGTCAGTGGGTGTAGGGGCGGTGCTTGTTCAATTCCGGGTTGAGCTCGACTCCGAAGCCGGGGGTTTCCGGGACTTTGAGCTTGCCGTTTACCGGGACCGGCTCGCCGATCAGCATGGGCGAGAACATCGGGACGACTTCTTCGGCCGTGGGATGCATCATGAGGAATTCAGCGAAGGGGCTGTTGGTCCGGGTGACGACGAAGTGGTAGGAATACACGGAGGATCCGTGCGGAATGACCAACGCTCCGTTGGCGTCGGCCATCGCGGAAATTTTGGTGAGTTCCGTGATTCCTCCGCACCATCCCACATCAGGCTGAAGGATGTCGGCGCATTCCATGTCGAGGAGGAGCTTGAAGCCCCAGCGTGTTGCTTCGTGCTCGCCGGTCGTCACGAGCATCGTCGGCGGGACCTGTTTCTTGAGCTTCGCGTAGCCCCAGTAGTCATCCGGAGGGAGGGCTTCTTCGATCCATTTGAGATTGTATTCGGCGGCACCATGTGCGAGCCGGGTGGCGTACTCGACGTCCAAGGACATCCAGCAATCCAGCATGAGCCAAAAGTCGTCCCCCACCTTTTCGCGCATGTCCCTAATCATGTCCAGGTTCTTGCGCAGGCCCTCTTCGCCTTCAGCCGGACCGTGATGCAGGGGCATTTTGCCGCCGACAAAGCCAAGCTTCTTCGCGACGTCGGGGCGGGCACCGGTGGCGTACATGGTCAGTTCGTCCCGGACAGGACCGCCGAGCAGGGCGTAAACCGGTTCCCGCCGTATCTTGCCAAGCAGATCGTAAAGGGCGAGATCGACGGCGCTGATGGCGTTCAGGACCACACCTTTACGGCCGTAGAACAGCGTGGACCGGTACATCTGGTCCCAAATCTTTTCAATGTCGGTGACGCGGGCGCCCTCGACGAACCGTGCCAGGTGCTTCTCAACGATGAAGGCACCCAGTTCCCCTGCAGTGGTAACCGCGAAGCCCACGGTTCCGTCATCGGCCTCTATCTCCACCACGAGTGTTCCGAGGACATTGATGCCGAAGCTTTGCCGGGACCGCCGGTATTCGGGGTACACGGACATAGGCGTGGCGATGTGGTCATCGATCCAGTGACCGGCGCTTTGGTCGTGGTAGTCGGCCCCACCACCACGAAGGGTGTACGCGCGGACCTCTCGGATGCGGTTTTCTATGCTCACCTGTTATTCCTTATGAGTCCAGCCGAACGAGTACTTTTCCAGCCGTGCCATCGGCTGCGGCGAGCCCGGCAAACGCTGCATCGGCCTCTTCCAAGGGCACTTCCCTGCTGATCAGCTCTGCCAGCACTGGGGACCCCCGGTCCACCCAGGCAGCGGCGTCACGGAAGTCCTGGTTGCTGTAGCAGAAGCTACCCACGATCTCCCGTTCTTCGGTGGAGACCCGGTAGGCGTCGAACACGAGCTCAGGTGAGCCCATCCCGACGAGGGAGACTACGCCGCCAAATTTCGTGGAAGTCAACGCGGTGGCGATGGTCGGTTTGATGCCGACCGCGTCCACAGTGGTATCCGCCAGGGATCCAAACGCTGCCCGGACCTGCCCATCCGCCGGCGCGCTGACGGGGTCAATTGACGTGGCTCCCAAACGTTCGCCAAGAGCACGCCGCTCTGGGTCCATTTCCGAAACAAGAACCTGAGCTGCGCCTTCCTGAAGGGCGGCGAGGATGACAGATTGGCCGATGGGCCCGCCGCCGATCACCAGGACCTTCTGTCCTGCGCTGATCCGGGCGCGCCGGACAGCATGGAAAGCCACCGCAAGGGGTTCGATCAGGGCGCCGTAAACAATGGGCGTCTGCGGTGACAAGGGGACGACGTTCGCCACAGGGACACTCAATTGCTCCGCAAAGGCCGACACGATGGCTGGGTTGACGCCAATGACGGTCCGGTCCGGGCAGTGCTGC
>DATIMB010000116.1:0-2889 GCA_035475875.1 Micrococcaceae bacterium | reverse complement strand
GGAAATGGCGTTTCCCGTCCCGGGATCCGAGGATTTCTCCCACGTCCTGCGGGAGGTGCCCGGGGCCTTCATCATGCTCGGCGCGACGACGGCGGCCGACCCCACGTTGGGTGCCAGCAACCACTCGCCGCGTGCGTCCTTCGATGATGCGGTAGTTCCCAGGGCCGCGGCTGCGCTGGCCGAGCTGGCCTTCCGTCGGGCCTGACCGCGCCCCACAGGTGCCAGCCGCGGCAGCGGTCCCCCACGGCTCAGATGCTGTACCGCTCGTCCTCATGGTCGCCCGGGTGGTCCTTGACCAGACCGGCTGCCAGGGTGTTGCCGTCCAGCGGATCGATGACCAGGAAAGCACCGGTGCGCCGGTGCCGGGCATAGGGTTCAACGGGCAGCGCCGAGGCCAGCCGCAGCTGGGCGGAGCCGATGTCGTTCAGTTCCAGGCCGGACGCGGGCTGCTCGCGGAAGGTCTCCAGGTCCAGCTTGCCGGTGATCGCACGGACCAGCCCCTGGACGGTCCGGCTGCCGTGCTTGATCAGGACCTTGGCACCTTCGCGCAGGGGCTTGGGCGAGAGCCAGCACAGCTCGCCGTACAGGTCCTGGCTGGCCTCGGCGAAGGTCCCGGCGGCGGCGATCAGGTCCCCGCGGGCGATGTCGATCTCGTCGGCCAGGCGCAGTGACACGGACTGCGGGGCGACGGCTCGGTCAAGCCGGGTGCCGGCGAAGTCGATGCCGACGACGGTGGTTTGCCGCCCGGAGGGAAGTACCGTCACCCGCTCGCCCACCTCGACCGAGCCGGAGGCCAGCTGGCCGGCGTAGGCGCGGTAATCGCGGAAGGCGGCGCCGCCGTCGTCGTCCGCCAGCCCCGGAGCCAGCGAACCCTGGGGCCGGATCACCGACTGCACCGGGAAGCGGAAGGGCTCCAGCCCGCGCTCCAGGTCATCGGTCGTGGGCAGCGTTTCGAGGATTTCCAGCAGGCTGGGCCCGGCATACCAGGGCGTGCGCGCGGACGCCTCCACCACGTTGTCCCCCTCCAGCGCGGAGACCGGCACCACCAGCACGTCGGCCAGCCCCAGCTCCGCACCGACGGCCCGCACCTCGGACTCGATGCCGGCAAATACGTCGGCGCTGTAGTCCACCAGATCGATCTTGTTCACCGCCACCACCACGTGCGGCACGCGCAGCAGGCGCAGCACGGACAGGTGCCGGCGGGTCTGCTCCAGCACGCCCTTGCGCGCGTCGATGAGCACGACGACGGCATCCGCGGTGGACGCGCCCGTCACCGTGTTCTTGGTGTACTGGACGTGCCCGGGGCAGTCTGCCAGCACAAAGGAGCGCCGGTCGGTGGCGAAGTAGCGGTAGGCCACGTCGATGGTGATGCCCTGCTCCCGCTCGGCGCGCAGCCCGTCGGTGAGCAGCGCCAGGTCGATCTTCTGGATGCCGGTGGCGCTGTCGCCGCCGAAGCCGCGGTCCGCCGAGGTGCGGGCGACGGCGTCGAGCTGGTCGGCGAGGATGGCCTTGCTGTCGTGCAGCAGCCGGCCCACCAGGGTGGACTTGCCGTCGTCGACGGAGCCGGCGGTGGCGAAGCGGAACAGCGTGGATTCGCCCAGGGCCGGCGGGGAGAGAAGTTCTGCAGTCATCAGAAGTAGCCGTCTTTCTTGCGGTCTTCCATGGCGGCCTCGGAGATGCGGTCATCCGCCCGGGTGGCGCCACGTTCGGTCAGGGTGGAGGCGGCAACTTCGACGACGACGGCGCCGGCATCGGCCGCCGCGGACTCGACGGCGCCGGTGCAGGACATGTCGCCCACCGTGCGGTAGCGCACGGTCTTGGTCAGGACCTGCTCGTCCGGGCGCGGCTGCGACACCTCGCCCACCGCCCGCCACATCCCGTCGCGGGCAAAAACCTCGCGCTCATGGGCGTAGTACAGGCCGGGCAGCTCGATGCCTTCGCGCTCGATGTAGCGCCAGATGTCCAGCTCGGTCCAGTTGCTGATCGGGAAGGCCCGGACGTGCTGGCCCACCGTATGCCGGCCGTTGTACAGGTTCCACAGCTCGGGCCGCTGGTTGCGCGGGTCCCACTGGCCGAACTCGTCGCGCAGGCTCAGGATGCGCTCCTTGGCCCGGGCCTTGTCCTCGTCGCGGCGGCCGCCGCCGAAGACGGCGTCGAACCGGTTGCTGTTGATGCTCGCCAGCAGCGGGACGGTCTGCAGCGGGTTGCGGGTGCCGTCCGCCCGTTCGGCGAGCTCGCCGCGGTCGATGTACTCCTGCACACTGCCCACGACCAGGCGCAGGCCCAGCTTTTGCACGGTGCGGTCGCGGAATTCGATGACCTCGGGGAAGTTGTGTCCGGTGTCGACATGCAGTACGGGGAAGGGCACCTTGCCGGGCCAGAAGGCCTTGGTGGCCAGGTGGAGCATGACGACGGAGTCCTTGCCGCCGCTGAACAGCAGCGCCGGTCGCTCGAATTCGGCCACCACCTCACGGATGATGTGAATCGCCTCGGACTCCAGCAGGTCCAGCGAAGTAAGCCGCGTCCGTGCCGCCTCCGCACCGAATGCCGTCCCCGCCCCTTCGCCGCGCGGCTGATCTTCGATCAGCCCAGCGCGCGGCTCAGTCAGGCCCGATGCCACTCCCTGGGCGGCATTCGGCGCTGCGGCGCCGGCGCGTGTGTCACCGGCTGCCACTGTGGTGTCCTCGGTTGTTTGGGTGCTCATACGTGGAGTCCGCATTCTGTCTTGGTGGTTCCGGCCCAGCGGCCGGAACGGGGGTCTTCGCCGGGGGCGACTTTCTTGGTGCAGGGGGCGCAGCCGATGGATGGGTAGCCCTGGGCCAGCAGCGGGTTCACCGGGAGCAGGTTCGCGTCCGAGTACTCCACCAGCTGGTCGAAGGACCAGGTGGC
>DATIMB010000115.1:0-6345 GCA_035475875.1 Micrococcaceae bacterium | reverse complement strand
GACCTGGCAGCCCTGGAGACGGCGCGCACCCTGCGCCGTGTTCACGGCGGAGCGGTCGCCATGGACAGGCTGAGCATGTCCGAGCCCAGCCTGGACGAGCGGGCAACCAAGCAACTGCAGCAGAAATCCCGGATCGCCGATGCTGCGGCAAACCTGATCCCCTCCTCCCGCACCGGCTCCATCATCCTGGACGCGGGAACCACCACCGCGTTGCTGGCGGACCGGCTCTCCGGATGGACGCCCGCCAGCCCGGGCGACGCCCTGCTGGTGATCACCAACGCCGTTCCCATCGCCTACAAGCTCTCCGGCAACCCGGAGATCCAGCTGGAAATCCTGGGTGGCCGTGTCCGCGGCCTGACCAGCGCCGTCGTCGGACGGACCGCCATCGAACAGCTGGAGACGCTCCGCCCGGACATCGCGTTCATCGGCGCCAACGGCGTGCACCCGGAGTTCGGATTCAGCACGCCGGACCCGGTGGAAGCGGCCGTGAAAACCTCCATTGTCCGGGCCGCCCGCCGCGTGGTGGCGCTGGTCGATTCGTCCAAGCTGGGTGAGGAGACGCTGGTCCGCTTCGCCGCCCTGGGCGATGTGGACACGGTGATCACCGACGCGCCGCCGGCGGAGGACCTGGCCGATGCCCTGGCCGTGACTGGCGTGGAACTGGTGATCGCATGATTGTCACCCTGACCCCCAATCCCAGCCTGGACCGGACGATCGAGCTGGCGGCACCGCTGGCGCGCGGCGAGGTGCAGCGCGCCACCGCAGCGCACCAGCAGCCCGGCGGCAAGGGCGTCAACATTGCCCGCGCGCTCTCCGCCTCCGCCGTGGACACCCTGGCCGTGTTGCCCGGCGACCACGACGACGCGGTGCTGGTGGCCCTGCGCACTCAGCGGATCCCGCACCTGGGGCTGGCCATCGGTGCCCCGCTACGCAGCAACGTGACCATCACTGAGGCGGGCGGCGTGACCACCAAGGTCAACGAGCCCGGACCGGTCCTGGACCAGGAGCAGCAGCGGGCTCTGGTTCGGCTGGCTATTGAAAAGTCCGACGGCGCCAGCTGGCTGGTGCTGGCGGGTTCCCTTCCGCCCGGAGTCGGGGTGGATTTCTACGCCCGGCTTACCGCGGAACTGCGGGCCCGGTACGGAGCGGCTGCCGCCAAGGTGGCCATCGACTCCTCCGGCGCACCGCTGGCCGCGGTGCTGGCCGGCCCCCGGGAAACAATGCCGGACCTGCTCAAACCCAACGCCGAGGAACTGTCGGAACTGACAGGCCTGTCCGATCCGGTCACCCTGGAATCGGACCCGCAACTTGCCGCGGCCGCCGCTCAAACGCTGGTGGACGCCGGCGTCGGCGCAGTCCTGGCCACCTTGGGATCCAAGGGTGCCGTACTGGTGACCCAGACGGGCAGCTGGTTTGCCAGCAGCCCGAAAATCGAAGCAAGAAGCACCGTCGGCGCAGGCGATTCCGCCCTGGCCGGCTATCTGTTGAGCGAGACGGCCGGTGCCACCGGTCCCGAACGCCTGCAGCAGGCGGTGGCCCATGGGGCGGCCGCCGCCTCCCTGCCGGGATCCACCGTCCCGGCACTGTCCCAGACAAACCCCCATGCCGTCACCGTCACGGCCCTGGCTGATGCCAAGGAGTACTGAAATGACCTCACTGATAACCCCGGAGCTTGTCACTCTGGATACGGACCTGGGCTCCGAGCCCGCCGGAGTCATCCGCCATCTGGCGGAACTCATCGCCGGCACCGGCCGGGCCACCGGCGCTGAAGGGCTCTTTGCCGACGCCCTGGCGCGGGAGCAAAAGACGGCCACCGGCATCCCCGGCGGCATCGCCATCCCGCACTGCCGCTCTGCCGCCGTCGTCGAGCCGACCCTCGCCATGGTCCGCCTGGCCCCGGCCGTGCCGTTCGGCGCCAAGGATGGCCCGGCCGACCTGGTCTTCTTCATCGCAGCCCCGGAAGGGGCGGACCAGGAGCACCTCAAGCTCCTCTCCAGGCTGGCCCGGTCGCTGATCAAGAAGGACTTCAACGCCGCATTGCGCGCGGCTGCGACGCCCCAGGAGATTGTGGCCTTGGTCGAGGGTGCGCTGGCAGACAAGCCCGCGGCCCCGGCCGGGACGACGACCGCGAAGGCCGGCGGGCGCCTCCACGCGGACACGACGGCGGCCGCCCCGGCGCTCGTCGGCGCAGCCGGTCTGGGGGCCACGGGAGCGGCTTCAGGTGTCCGCGAGGGGGGTGTGGCCCCCCATGTCGGCGGAGCCTTGGACTCCAACGGGCATGGACCGCGCCGGCTGGTCGCCATCACCGCCTGCCCCACCGGCATCGCCCACACCTTCATGGCCGCCGACTCCCTGGTCGCCGCCGCACAGGAAGCAGGCGTTGACCTTCAGGTCGAAACGCAAGGCTCAGGCGCCGTGACTCCGCTCGATCCGGCCGTCATCGCCGCCGCAGAGGCCGTGATTTTCGCGGTCGATGTCGATGTCCGCGGCAAGGAACGCTTCGCCGGCAAGCCTGTGATCAACGCGCCGGTCAAGCGTGGGATCGACGAGCCCGCCAAGATGGTCCAGGAGGCGCTGGCCGCCGCTACCGACCCGCACGCCCACCGCGTGCCGCACTTCGGCGCCGAGGAAGCGGCCGAACGGCAGTCCGAACAGGCCAATGAGCACATCGGCCAGAAACTGAAGAAGGCGCTGCTCACAGGCGTTAGCTACATGATCCCGTTCGTCGCCGGCGGCGGTCTGCTGATTGCCCTGGGCTTCCTGCTCGGCGGGTACGACATTGCCTTGGGCACCAAGGCGGACGACATCCTGGCCCACAACACCCTGTTCAACCTTCCGAATGGCAGCCTGGCCCTGTTCCTCGGCGTGGTGCTGTTCAAAATCGGTTCACTCTCGCTCGGCTTCCTGGTCCCTGCGCTGGCAGGCTACATAGCCTTCGGCATAGCGGACAGGCCAGGTATCGCACCCGGGTTCGTGGCGGGAGCCGTGGCCGGCTTCATGGGGGCAGGCTTCCTGGGCGGGCTGGTCGGCGGCCTGCTGGCAGGCTTCATAGCCCACTGGATCGGCACCTGGTCCGTCCCGCGCTGGCTGCGCGGCCTGATGCCCGTGGTGATCATCCCGCTGCTGGCTTCCATCGTGGCCTCCGGGCTGATGTTCCTGGTCCTGGGCGGCCCGATCGCCGCACTCACCAAGGCCCTCAACGCCTGGCTCTCCGGCATGACCGGCGCCTCCGCCATCGTCCTGGGCATCATTCTGGGGCTGATGATGTGCTTCGACCTCGGTGGCCCGGTCAACAAGGTCGCGTACGCCTTCGCCGTCGCCGGTCTGGGCGCCGGCTCCGCCGTCAACCACGCTCCGTGGCAGATCATGGCAGCCGTAATGGCCGCCGGCATGGTGCCGCCGCTGGCGATGGCCCTGGCCACCGTGCTGGACAAGACGCGCTTCTCCCTGGCGGAGCGCGAAAACGGCAAGGCCGCCTGGCTGCTGGGTGCCTCGTTCATCTCCGAAGGTGCCATTCCGTTCGCCGCGGCAGATCCGCTGCGCGTCATTCCCTCCACCATGCTGGGCGGCGCAGTCACCGGTGCCCTGTGCATGGCCAGCGGAGTCACCTCGCAGGCCCCGCACGGCGGAATCTTCGTCTTCTTCGCCATCGGCAACCTGACCATGTTTATCGTGGCCATCCTTGCCGGCACGGTGGTCTCGGCACTGACCGTGGTGGCTCTGAAGCGCTGGGCGGTACGCAGGCCTGTTGACGCCGTCGAGCCCGTTGGTACTGTTGCAGCAGAGCCCCTGAGCGCCGCCGTCAGCAGTTAGCCTCCGTCAGCAGTAGAGGAACCAGCATGAAGACCTTTTCAGGAGTCGGCGTCACCCCCGGACGCGTGGCCGGACCTGTCCGCCTGATGCCTCCGGCCATCGCCGAACCGGCCCCCGGCGAAGTCCGCCCGGCCGACACGACGGCGGAGCAGGCGGCGGATGCGCTGCGCGCGGCCGCCAAGTCGGTCCAGGCCGAGCTGAAGGCACGGGCAGCCCGGGCCACCGGCGACGGAAAAGCGGTGCTGGAGGCAACCGCCCTGATGGCCAGTGACCCGATGCTCCTGAAAGCGGCCGTCAAGCTGATCAACGCCGGCAGCTCCGCCGAGCGGGCCATCTGGGAGGCGGGCGACGGCGTGGCCACCATGCTGGCGAACCTGGGCGGCTACATGGCCGAACGTTCGCACGACGTAATGGACGTCCGGGCCCGGATCGTCGCGGAACTGCGCGGCGTTCCGGCCCCGGGCATCCCGGACGGAGATACGCCGTTCATCCTGCTGGCCGAGGACCTGGCTCCGGCGGATACCGCCACCCTGGACCCGGCCAAGGTCATTGCGCTGGTCACCGCCGGCGGGGGTCCCCAGTCGCACACCGCCATCATCGCCCGCGCGCTGGGCCTTCCCGCCGTCGTCGCCGCCCATGGCGTAACGGAACTGGCCGAAGGCACGCAGCTCTACGTGGACGGCGCAGCGGGGGTGGTGACGGCGGATCCGGATGCGGCCCTGCTGGCGGCCGCCGGGGCCTGGGCCTCCCAAGCCTCCGGCCTGGCGGCGTTCGACGGCGATGGCCGGCTCGCGGATGGCACGTCCATTCCGCTGCTGGCCAACGTCGGCGGTGCCAAGGATGCCGTCGCCGCAGCGGCAGCCGGCGCCCAAGGTGTCGGTCTGCTGCGCACCGAATTCTGCTTCCTGGGCCGCGACACCGAACCTTCCCGTGAGGAGCAGGTAGCCGCCTACCGGGGCGTCTTCGATGCCTTCGGCGGCAAGAAGGTGGTGGTCCGGACCCTGGATGCCGGTGCGGACAAGCCGCTGCCCTTCCTGACCGACGCAACGGAGCCCAATCCTGCCCTCGGCGTACGGGGCTACCGGACGGACCTGACGTCCCCCGGGGTGCTGGAGCGGCAGCTGGAGGCCATTGCTTCCGCCGCTGAAGGCACGGCGGCGGAGGTCTGGGTGATGGCCCCGATGATTTCGACGGCGGCGGAGGCAGCGCATTTCGCCTCGCTCTGCGCCGCCGCCGGACTGCTGATGCCCGGCGTGATGGTGGAGGTCCCCTCCGCAGCGGTGTCCTCGCGGCACCTGTTCGACCAGATCGCCTTTGCCAGCCTGGGCACGAATGACCTGACCCAGTACACCATGGCGGCGGACCGCCAGCTCGGTCCGCTGGCCGCGCTGAACGATCCATGGCAGCCCGCGGTACTGGGCCTGATCAAGGCAACGGTCGACGGGGCCACGGCTCAGGCGGCTGCGGTGGCGTCAGCCGGCACCGCAGCAGCAGGCACCGTTGGGCCAGATACTGCAGCCGCAGGCACCGTTGCTGCAGGTGGCACAGTGGGGGCCGGCACGGACGGGACCGGCACACTGGGGACCGGCACGGCCGGGGCCGGCACGGCCGGGGCCGGCGCACTGGCGATCGGCACGGCCGGGGCCGGCACACTGGGGATCGGCACGGCCGGGGCCGGCACAGTGGGAGTCGGCTCAGGGGTGACGGGCGAAGCAGCGGCCGGTCTCGTGGCGGGCACGGCACCGACTGCGACATCCTTAGCCTCCAGGCCCAAGCCCGTCGGCGTCTGTGGTGAGGCCGCGGCGGACCCCGCTCTCGCCGTCGTCCTGGTGGGGCTGGGCGTCAGCACGCTGTCCATGACGTCCCGCGCCCTGCCCGCCGTCAGCGCCGTGCTGCGGACCGTGACCCTGGAGCAGGCGCGCGCGCTGGCCGCCCTCGCAGCCGGAGCGCCATCGGCCACTCAGGCCCGGATCTCGGTCCGCGCGCAGCTGCCGATCCTGGAGCAGCTGGGACTCTAAACCCCACCCTCCCACGCCTCCCAACTGCCCCGCAGTAGGTGCACGAAAGATCGACTTTCCGTGCACTTATTGCAGGGCAGTTGCGTCCGGCGCTGCCGGGCAATTGGGTCCGATGCCGGGCGGCAGTTGCGCTCGCCCGGAACCTCGATTTTCCGGCGTGTCCTTGCGGATTTTCGGCGTGTCGCAGCCAGTGGAACCGGGACTGCATTATCATTTCGGGCCTCCAGGGTATAAAATTGATGGTCTGCCCGGAGCGGGGCAGCTGTAAGTCGCAAGCAAATGACCTCCACGGGAGTTGCCCAAATGCCCATAGACCAAAGCATGACCGTCTCTTTCAAAGGTGTTAAGGACACCAAAAAGGCGCCTCGACCCACACGGGTCCCGCGCCTGAAACGGCGCCGGCTCGCCGTCGACCACGTCAATGTCGTGGACCAGCCGATGCTCAAAAAAGCCGTTGGCGGCACCATCGTCGGAAACACCATGGAATGGTACGACGTTGGCGTCTTCGGCTACC